>NZ_CAJCHS010000297.1 GCF_903970205.1 Nevskia soli
GATAGTATTCATCGAGCGGCTGCAAGTCCGCATCAACGACGATCACGCTGGAACCCGTTGTATCCAGCGCAAAGGCGAGCACGTCGTCACCGCGCGTTCCGGTCTCGTCCAGAACCGCGCGAGTCGCTTTGACCAGGGCCTCCATCTGATCGCTATGCGACTGCGTGGCATAGTCGGGGTCTTCCCGGCGGCGGTGCAGCGGGTATTCCGCGACCGCCGTGCCGAGGCGGCCGCGCTCCGAATCGAGGAGTGTGACGCGGACGCTCAGAGTCCCGAAATCCGCGCCGGCAACAATTGGCATCTTGGTCTCCTTTAGCGCTGCCCGTACGTGGCGTTCGGACCATGCTTGCGGAAGTGATGGCGGTCCAGCAGCGCCTGCGAAACGCCGGCATTCGCGTTGAGCACAACAGTCATGAATGCCATCTCCGCTACAGCTTCAAGGACCACCGCATGGTGTGCCGCGTCGTGCGGCGTGCGGCCCCAGGCAAAAGGTGCGTGCCCGCCAACCAGAACGCCGGGAATGGCCAGCGGATCGATGCCCTGAAAGCGCTCGATAATCGCGCGCCCCGTGTTGAGCACGTAATCGCCGTTGATCTCGTCATCGGTGAGCTCGCGCGTACAAGGGACGGGTCCGTGGAAGTAATCGGCGTGCGTGGTGCCCAGCGCGGGAATGTCCCGGCAGGACTGGGCCCACGCCGTGGCGTACTTGCTGTGCGTGTGAACCACCGCGCCAATAGATGGAAACGCTCGATAAAGAACAAGGTGCGTCTTCAGATCGCTCGAGGGCCGCAGAGAGCCTTCAACAACGACGCCTTCCATGTCGGTCACGACCATTTGCTCCGGCTGTAGCTCGTCGTAATCCACTCCGCTTGGCTTGATGCAGACGAGCCCCTGCGCGCGGTCAATGCCGCTCGCGTTCCCAAACGTATAAAGGACCAACCCGCGTTTGACGAGTTCGAGATTGGCCTCCCACGTTTCTCGTTTCAGTTCTTCCAGCATGGCTTCTTCGTCCTAAGCGTCCCACCAACATCCCGTCGTGAAATCCGATTGTTGGCCGGGTCGGGGAAGCCGCAAAGCCCCACTCCGAGCCCGACCGAAAGGGAGGGTCCGCCGCCGTCAGCCGCGCTGACCCTATCCGGGTGGAACGGTAAGCAAGCGGTGTTTTGAGACTCTACCATGGCAGACTAGCGCAGCTTAAAGGCCGCGTCGCTCCAGACCAATTCTTGCCGGAAGCGGCGAAGCTGCGTGTCGTTATCGATGCAAACCAGTTCGACCCCGGCAATCTCGGCGAAGTCCTCGACGTGCTCGATTCGCAACGCCTGACTGAAAGCCGTATGATGCGCCCCGCCCGCGTAGATCCACGCGGCCGCCGCCACCTTCAAACTCGGCCGCGGCACCCAGACGGTGCGTGCGACCGGCAGCTTAGGAAACGGTTGATCGGGCGCAACCACATCGACTTCATTAACGATCATGCGGAACCGATTGCCCATGTCGACCACGCTGGCGACGATCGCCGGCCCCGGGCCCGAGGTGAACACAAGCCGTACCGGGTCCGCCTTGCCCCCGATGCCGAGCGGATGCACTTCAATGGCAGCCTTGTCCGCGCCGACGCTCGGGCAGATCTCCAGCATGTGGGAACCAAGAACCTTCGGTGTCCCGGCGAAGTCGTACGTATAGTCCTCCATGAAGGACGTGCCGCCGTTGAGTCCAGCGGCCATGACTTTCATGACGCGCACCAGAGCGGCAGTCTTCCAGTCCCCTTCCCCCGCAAAGCCGAATCCGTCGGACATCAGCCGCTGCACGGCGATCCCGGGGAGTTGACCCATCCCGTGAAGGTCTTCAAAGGTGTCGGTGAACGCGCCGAAGCCACCGCCGGTCAGGAAAGCGCGAAGCCCGAGCTCGATGCGCGCCGCGACAGCGAGGGACGCCGGGCGGTTGTGAGCGTCGGCAAGCGTGTAGGTGTCCCGGTACTCCTCCACAAGCTTCGAGACAGCCGCATCGGAGAACTCGGACATGCGATCCGTAAGGTCGCCGATGCCGTAGCCGTGGACTTCGTAACCGAATACCCGCTGCGCCTCTACTTTGTCGCCCTCGGTGACGGCCACGTTGCGCATGTTGTCCCCAAAGCGCGCGACCTTCAGGTGCTGCGACTCGTGCCATCCAAGCGCCGCGCGGGACCATGTCCCGATTTCGGCCAGCGTGTCCGCCTCCTGCCAGAAACCGACGACGACCTTGCGCGCCAGGCGCAGGCGTGCGGTGATGAACCCGAACTCGCGGTCCCCGTGCGCGGCCTGGTTCAGGTTCATGAAATCCATGTCGATGGTCGCGTAGGGCAGCTCGCGGTTAAACTGCGTGTGCAGGTGGAGCATTGGCTTGCGCAACTGGGATAGGCCGTTGATCCACATCTTCGCGGGCGAAAACGTGTGCATCCATAGCACCAGGCCGATGCACCGTTGGTCGGCATTTGCTTGCTGGCAGAGCGCCGTGATCGATTCCGCGCTCACCATCACCGGCTTCGCGGCCACATTCACCGGGATAACTTCGGCGCCATCCAGATGCGCCGCGATGCTCGCCGCGTGTTCGGCAACCTGGGCAAGCGGCCCCGGACCGTACAGGTGCTGGCTGCCTGTTACGAACCAAAGTTCAAGACTCTGTATGGGATTCACAAGTCTCTTAGTAACACACGCCGGCGGGCGAGATAACCGAGGGTCCACACATCCCTGGGGCCGCTACCTTTTCCGTCTTTTTTCTGTTATCGTTAAACCACATTCCAGCCGCTTAAACCGCCCAGACCGGCTAGCTCCTGCATGAGAAGGACAACCGGCAATGACCGAAGTGCCGCTCCGGCAGGAAGTATTCAAAGGCGCTACGCGCCAAGATCGCACTGGTTTTTTGCTTTACCGGCGGCGTCCTAAATTTCCTAACTCCACCGCCCTTGTCGCCATAGGCTGCTGCGCGGTTTGCCTGGGCCGTATCGAGGGCCAAACCAACGCGCCGGACGCATGCCAGAGCATCGACGCGAATAGCGGATCGTCTTTGACGACCGCCAGCGTTCTAGAGCCGCGGTTCAAGCCCTTTTTGGGGATCTTCCCCAGTCATAACGTTTCCCCTTGTCTATCTCCCTACGTGCCGATCAGCTCCAGGAACAAATTCGCGATCGCGAGCGCGGACGCTTTCGGCCCCGGCGCCGTTATGCTTGCGGCCTTGAAGGGGGGCACCGCGCAGTTACTCAACTCCAATCGCTCCTTTGGGCAGGAAGCGTCGGGTTACGGCCGTTATGCCGGCGCTGCCTATGCGAACCACGTGCTCGGCGACTTCCTGACGGAGGGTGTCTATCCTTCTTTGCTTCACCAGGATCCCAGATACTTCCGAATCGGCGGCGGCTCCACCGGCGCCCGCGTGCTGTATGCGCTCAGCCGCGTCTTCTGGACGCAAACGGACGCCGGGGTTACGGCGTTCAATTATTCCAGAGTGCTTGGCGCTTCCAGCAACGTGGCCATCTCAAGCCTCTACTACGCAAAACATCGCGACGCGGAACGCTCCGCGGTTGCGGTCGGCGCGCAGCTTGGCTGTGCGATGGCAACCAATGTCTTTAGGGAGTTTTGGCCCGATCTATCGCGAAGATTTTTCGAAAGAGCAAGCAAGCCGGGGGGCAACCCGGCGCGCCCGGCGGACGGAAACTAGCCCGATTCTCCTTGGCGCGAGCGCCGCAAACCGAACCAGGCGAAGGAAATCGGCATCACAAGCAACGGCAGCCAATCGATTCTGAAGCGCTCTCCCACTAGCGCCTTCGCCTGGCCGGATCTGCGGCCAGAACCTCTCGTGCTGAACGTGCCGGACACTCACGATCGATACGATCTCCAAGTCACAAATCCGCCGCTATCGGCGCCGAGGGCTTACCAGGGCTACTCGCTGCCGCTGCCGGGCTTGGTTATATCTCTCACCGCATCCATAAACGGTTTCGAGTCTTTGGTGTGGTGAATTCGTCCATTTAGCACATCGTCCCACGTAATGTACGGATAGAGATGATGTGTCTTAGCCTCTTCCTCGAACAGAGCTTTTAGCTCAGCCAGTCTTTCAGGGTATTTCTTGGCTAAGTCCACTCGCTCGGTGTAGTCCTCGTTCAGGTTATAGAGTTCCCAGGCGTTTTCATCGAACGGCTGTTTACTTTGCGCGTTTCCGGTGATGAAGCTGCTGGGGTAGGCTAATTCGGCTTTCCACCCGTTGTGGTAAATCGATCGCGAACCAAAGATATAGTAATACTGCAAGGTGTGACGGGTAGGCGCGTTGGCATCGTTAATCGAGTAAGCCAATGAAGTTCCCTCGACGGCCTGTTGTTTGATTCCCCGAATCTGCTCAGGAGCCTTGATCCCGATCAGATCAAGCGTCGTCGGAAGAAGGTCGATCACATGACTGTACTGGGTGCGGATTCCGCCTTTGTCCTTGATCCCTTTCGGGTAGTAAACAATAAGCGGATTGTGGGTGCCGCCTTCGCTGTTCGCATCCTGCTTCCAGAATTTGAAAGGCGTGTTTGCGGCCTGAGCCCAGCCCAGCGGATAATTCCCCTCGACGGCGGCGGACGTACCTATCTCGCCAATCTTACTCAGGTTGTAATTAATAAGCTCTTGCTCGCTCATGGGCTTGCCGAACACAGGACGATCGATATCCCCGTTCAAGGTTCCCTCTTTGCTTGCGCCGTTGTCGCCAATCGAAATGAACACCAGCGTGTTATCCAATTGATTGATCTCTTTCAAATGGTTGATCAATCGGCCCACTTCATAATCCGTGTACGTCAGATAACCGGCATACACTTCCATGAAGCGTGCATAGAGCTTCTTCTCGTCCGCTGACAATTGATCCCAGGCCTTGATGTTCGGATTACGATCGGGAAGCATTGCATTCGCCGGAATCACGCCGAGTTTCTTCTGACGCTCAAAAACCTCCTCGCGGTAAGCATCCCAGCCTTGATCGAACTTACCCTTGTACTGATCGCTCCAGTACTTATCGACCTGGTGCGGAGCATGCGTGGCGCCCGGTGCGTAATAGAGGAAGAACGGCTTATCCGGAGCCGCCTTCTTCTCACGATCGATGTAAGTCATGGCTTTATCGGTGATCTGCGCGCTTAAGTGGCGCCCATCGGGACGCACGTGAACCTGATCTTCCACCAGATCCGGCTTGTATTGGTCGGTTTGCGAACCAAGAAACCCGAAGAAATGGTCAAAGCCTTTTCCGGTTGGCCAATGATCGAAAGGACCTGCATCCGTCGACTCTTCATCAGGGGTTAGACCATATTTGCCGACCGCGAACGTGCTGTAACCGTTCTCGCGGAGGATTTCCGCAATCGTTCCGCCCGAGGAAGGCATCCTGCCGTCCCACCCCGGGAATCCGGCGGACATAACCGTGTGCGCGAACCCGGACATGTGCACGCTTGCGCTGTTACGGCCCGTCAGCAGCGCCGAGCGCGTTGGGGCGCAGATCGCGGTCGTATGGAAGTTGGTATAACGCAAGCCATTGGCGGCCAGCGCGTCGAACGTGGGAGTCTGGATGAGCCCGCCGAATGTATTAGGAGCGCCATATCCCACATCGTCCAATAAAATCCACACCACGTTGGGGGCGCCGGCGGGCGCTTTTACGGGTTCCGGCCACCATTCTTTGGATTCGGCGAGGGTCCGGCCAACCACTCCCTGAAACTGCTGTGTCGCTTGAGCCTGCAGTGAGAATCTTGCACTTGCCGCAAGCACTAACCCCGCTACTAACGCGTTCAGTACGTTCTTAGTTTTCATAGAGAATCAACCGTGTCATCCTTTATTCGCCAATCCGAGCACCGCTGCCGGACAGCCCGCCCAGCGCAAACAGGAAGGGCAAGATAATTCACTACCATACCGATAAACATTAGGAAGTTTCAACAACTATTTTCGGTTTTTCAGTACTCGACATCGTCGCGCCTCTGTAACGTACTGAATCTATTGAGTTCACAACCAAACATGCAAAGAGAACCGCACCGCCCCACTCCGAGCCCGACCGAAAGGGAGGGTCCGCCGCCGGCAGCCGCGTTGACCGTATCCGGGAAGCGCGAGTATCGGAGGCGCCAGTCCTTCGCGGACCAAACCAGTTCGTGGACCGCCGCACCAGGACCGGCGGTCGGCCCGCCCTTCAGGCACTTTGCAAAAGTCAGCCAATGCCGCTTCTATACTCCGCAGCTCTTCACGCGCTCAACGCCCGCCCGACGCAATCCTAACGACACTAATATTTTCCAGACGTGCCCAGCGTGGTACACCACTCCGAACTGGGACTCTATCAACCGCGCGACGCGGGGGCACGTCCACAACTGGCCGTCATAGCCAAAGTTTCGCGGACTCTGCGCCAGTAGGCCTTTAAGCAATTCACGCTGTTTGGCGCTCAACTCCGGGATGCGGCCGACTCGTGTCGACCTCTTAAGCGCCTCATCCCCCAACAACCGCTGCCTGGTCACCCAGCGACTTACCGTCTGGCGGCTAACTTTTAACCTTTGCGCTACTTCTTTTTGCGGAATGCCCTGACGCACCAGGCTGATAGCTTCCAGCCGGCGCTTCTCGAGTGCGCCGAAGTCCCGAGGGACACCCGGTTGATTTCCCATATCAGACCAACCGATCGCCGCTATCTTGAGCTGATTTGCGGGTTGTTATGGGTTAGAGTTGCTTCCACCAGGTCCCCCAGCTGGATGGCCGTGAACTGGTTGCCTTCCACGTTGGCAACCAGTTTCCCTTCGCGGTCTACGATTGCGGTGTGCAGTGAATGCGTCATCAGGCCTTCGTCCGGCCAGAAATTCATACCGAACAACCCGCACACCTGCTTCACGCTACTGAGCGTGCCTGTTAGGAAATGCCATCCCTCAACATTCGCCTTCCATTGGCCCGCATATTTCGCCAACACATCCGGGCGATCGTGATCCGGATCGAAGGTAATGCTGAGGAGTATCAGGTCCCGGCCCATATGATCGTTGAAACGCTTCTGAAGTTGCGCGAAGTTGCTCGACAACCGCATACAATAGTCGGGCAACGGGCAGCGTGTGTATATGAAAGTAATGGCTACCACCTTGCCGCGGAACTCCGAGAGTGTGACCGGACGATTGGCTTGGTCGACCAGCGAAAAGTCGGATACGTTTTGTCCGGGGCTCAACGTGGATTGCGAACCTGCGCTAACTTGCATCGCCTCATCCAGAAGCGCGAGACGCCTGTTCTGGACAGGGTCGCGTTCCAGGCTATCGTACTCGCGTACATGCACGCGTGAGATATAAGATGATGTCTTGCCGATAACCAGCGTGAACTCGATTGTTTCGCCAGGCTTTAGAGCCTTAAGTATGCGTGGGTCTTCGACCCGATACGGCATCGTCATTGCATCCATATACCCTGGAATCTGCTCGTGAGAAACCAGTACAGTATTGTGCGGGGCATCTACACTTATTACTAGCCCGGTAACCTCGTATTGCTGTACAACCGACCCTGCAAAAAGCCCGAGGACGAACACTAAGGGCAAAGACAATATTCCGTATCTCATCCGCCAGATCCTTTCAAAGACCGGAAGCATTTCGACGCTGAGCGCTTCGCGCCGGACCGCCAAGTTGAAACGAGCGCCGCGTCTCGCCGGTGAAGCTCTTCTCAAATTCCTTGATTTCCAAAAATTGATTGACCGCGACGCCTTCGAAAGTCTGCTTGGTCTTCGAGGCGGGCCACCATACCTCGACCTTTTCAATCCGGGCCGACTTACCCAGGCCGACATGCTGCTGTAGGGGTGAGGCGCCGAACGATCCGCCGCTACCCACCGTGCGCCAGATAGTACGGCGGCCCTGTCCCTGGTTCACCACCGTCACGGCGATGCGCGCGCCAATCGCACTTCGGTTGGACCTTACCCCGACCAGCCGCACAGTGATCCAGTCGTTCCCATGTTTGCCGGGATTCTCAAACAGACGGCTGGGCGATCGATCACCCGGTTGAGGGCCGCCCATCACCACAAACAGATCTTCGTCTCCGTCGTTATTCAGATCTCCGAAAGCTATGCCATGGCCTTTCGCAAGCGCTCCGGTTCCAGAAGAGGTAGTGATATCGACAAAGCGCTTGCCGCCCTGATTGTGGAGTAAAACGTTAGGCAGCGTAGAAGTAAAGGCGGGATTACCGCTCCCCATGTAGATATCCAGGAAACCATCGTTATCTATGTCTCCGAAGTTGGCGCCCATGGGCATGAAGACACGATCCAGCTTGACAGCCGATGTCACGTCTTCAAACTTCCCGTCCCCGAGATTTCTATACAACTTCAGCGTTTCCCCTTTGCGGGGTAATCCCATATAACTTCGCGCAACTTCTTCCAGAGAGAAAAAGTAGGAGGTGACGAAGAGGTCCGGCCGTCCGTCGTTGTCATAATCGAAGAACCAGGCCCCGAAACTCATCCAGGGCCAGTTGACTCCGGCCGGTCGTGCGACCTCGGTAAATGTACGATCCCCGTTGTTATGGTAAAGAAAGTTGTCGCCGTTGAAGTTGGAGACATAGATATCCGGATAGCCGTCGTTGTCGTAATCGGCTGAGACGGCCGCCTTGCTGAATGCGGTTCGATCAATTCCCGCTTCATGCGAAATGTCGACAAAGGTCCCGTCTCCCTTGTTGAGGAATAACTGGCTCGGAGCGTTCTCGTTAGCGATAAAGAGATCGAGCTTGCCGTCATTGTCGATGTCCAGCCATACCGCGGATTGCGATGAACTCAGCGGCCCATCGAGTAGCCCGCTCTGTGCGGTAACGTCCGTGAACGTGCCGTCGCAGTTATTTCGCAGTAGGGAGTGGCGCCTCGGAATTTCCCACCCGCCGCGGAGTACCAGCAGGTCCACGCAGCCATCGTTGTTATAGTCCGCCTGAATGATGTTGAGCCCGCCCGTCTGCCCTCCGAGCCCGGCCGCGCCCGCGCGATCGGTAAATGTTCCATCTCCATTGTTGTGGAAAAAGCGCAGCGGGGCGCAATCGTCGATTTGGCTCGTCACTACGTCCAGAAGACCGTCATTGTCGAAGTCGTCAATAACTACACCCCCCGCGTTGCCATAGGTGGCGAGACCTGCTGCGGGCGCCACATCCAGAAACCTTCCTAGGTCTTCTTTTGACGCGAAGGTTGAGGGTGGAATTAGGAACTCCTTGGGGACTTGCGATGGATACTCATCCGCCGCCATGTACGCCAGGTTTACCAGCCACTGCAACTCCGTGTTGGAAGGTTCGCGCTTCAGACCCCGGCTCAGGTAGTCGATCGCCTTCTCCGCGTCCGCGCGCTTGGTATGCAGCGTCCCAGGGTGCGACGGAAAGAGGAGCGCCTGATTGATAACCGGATCTATGGCAGGGTCAGCGAAAGCGGCCCGATGCAGGTAGCTGGTTCCTAGCACTTCCTCCATGTGCCAGGCAAGTGGGTAGTTTGATGCCGATAGAGCGAGTTGGTAAACTACGTCCAGCTCTTTAATGGCGTCATCGAAGTCCCTTTGGGAGGACCATAACTGCCCCAGGGTATAGTGGCTGTACCCTAGGTGGAAAGTATCCATAGCCGCACCCTCGTTTGCAATGAGCTTCTGCATCGCCGCTATGCCGTCGTGCGGCGCCTGTTCACGCGTCGCGCAAACGCGCTTCAGGTCCAATTGCCACGCACGCAAGTCCGATCCGGTCGGCAGGCTGTTGCGGATGGCCTGGAAGAATTCTCCATAGCCGGAATCGTCGGGGATCAACCGTACATTCTTTAGCGCAGTCGCCGCCCGGTCGCGGTCCGCCTCAGTAGGGTCGGCGGATTCGGGTTCCTTCAGAACCTTAAGAATGGCGTAACCCGCGGGGATTTTGATTACACCTGTAACTTCACCCGGCTTGATGCCGCGCAGCGCGTCTTTCAACTCCTCTCGCAGACTGTCGGTGTCTACAGTCCCGAGCTGTCCCCCGGCGTCGGCCGACGCATCGATCGAATATTGGCGTGCAAGGGCGCCAAACTCCTCGCCGGCGTGTATCGAATTAAGAATTTTGTTGGCTTCTTCAGGTGTACCTGTAACTATTAGTTCAACCGGAACGTCATGCCCTCCGTCGCTTTCACCTCCTGCTGGATCGATGATCCATAGCAGTATCAGAATTTCAAAGACTCGCCTCAGTCGCGTTCGTCGCACGATACGGCTATAGACCCCACCATTTGGGCAAAGAATATCGCTGAATTTCCGGAATGACAATAGTGGAAACAGGTAACTAAGTGCGTAATCTCGCACAATAGTGCGCGATCATGAGCCCGCATAATATAGCGTCACTATCTTCTGTTGTTGCCGGGGACAAACGTCGGCAGCTAGCGTATTGACTAAGTTAATGCTGGCTAAAATAAATCAGTGCCCGCGATAGTCTCGTTGAAGTGCCAACGGAGATAAGGGGGCATCCTAGTGTTAAGAGCAGGCGTATATGGCGCAAACACCAAAGACACCGAGCATCGAGACGCAGCGGGCCGCTATGAAAAAGCTCGAGTTTCTGATTGGCGAGTGGTCGGGCGAGGCCTCGGTCCTTCGCGGACCGGGCCAGTTCGTGGACTTGGTGCAGACTGAATCCGCTCAGTTCAAACTGGACGGCCTGTTGCTCGTGATCGAGGGCGTCGGCCGCACCAAGACGGACGGCGGACCCGCCCTTCAGGCGCTCGGGCTGATTTCCTTCGACGATGACGCCGGAACCTATCGGATGAGAGCCTTCAACGACGGGCGATGGCTCGAAACCGAGATTAAGCTGGCCGATGGCGAAGACTCGATTTCGTGGGGGTTCACGCTCGGCGAATTCAAGACGACGACCGTACTCCGCATCAATGACCAGGGTGACTGGACTGAGTTTGGGCAACTAACCATCGGCGATCGGCCGCCGCAGAAAATGATCGAGTTAAGGGTCCGCCGGACTTCCCACTAACGCCCGGGATCTTGGTTACTCTTACTCGAAGGAGGCGCGCGATCATGAAAAACCTGTTTGGCGTGTAACCTGTCTCGAAAGGGTAAGTTCCGAGAAATCACCCAAAGGCCGTCATTCGAAGGTAAACTGAGGGTTCGGCCCTACACCGGGCCTTCCACAACTCTTCCAGTCGAACGTCGATTACCAACTGGCAAGAGGTATGTTAGCCGGTGCTTATGGAGATGGCGGAGCAGTCCGAGGACGTAGCTCCCTCGCAGGTTCGGCGCGGCTCTTCCAGCCGGTGTACTTCGGAGTACGCCTCTTCCTTTTGCATCGCATCGAGCGCCTTCGTGAGAAGTTCATCGACGCCTGGAAATCACCGCTTTGGATCTTCTCCCGAAAGCGAACCCGTTCACTCAATCACAGCGTTTCCAAAAATATTTTGACCAACTAACACAACCCTCCTACCCAAAATTATCCCAAGTCCTCGCCTATCCAAGTCCTATCCTAAAGCCAGGGAGACCTCTAACAACCATGTCAGCCCCAGCACCTTCATTACTTACAGACGTTACTGATCCATCCACCCCGGCCGCCGCGCCGCAGACCGAACCCGCATCCCGCACCCGCGCCGAGATCAACCGCGCCAACGCCCAGCACTCCACCGGACCCCGCACTCCCGAAGGCAAAGCACGCGCGTCCATGAACGCCGTCAAACACGGTCTCTTCTCCGTCGAAGTCCTCCTCCCCGGCGAAGACCCCGCCATCTTCGAATCGCTCCGCACCGAATACGCCAACGATTTCCACGCCGAAACCAGGCAGGAGCTCGCGCTCGTTGAGGAGATCGTCGCGTGCCACTGGCGCATCCAGCACATCGTCGCTCGCGAAACCGCGCTAACCATCCTCAGCGCCGAGCAACAGCGCGCTGCCGTCGAAAACATGTTCGAGGCCGACGAAGACACCCTCACCGCGCTCGCCCAGGCCGCCGGATTTCAGGCCAATGCGCGCCTCTTTAATCAGCTCTCCA
>NZ_CAJCHS010000298.1 GCF_903970205.1 Nevskia soli
ATCTTCTCGAGCCTTTGCGCCGCGCCGTCCCGGAGTTCCCGCACGAACGCCTCCGACCCGTTGGCGAGCTCGGGATGGTCCTCGTCATTCCAGCAGCCGACTGCCTCGCTAAGCGCTGCAAGCTGCTCGCGGCGTTCGATCTCCTGCTCCAGAAGCTCCACGATAAAGGTCGTGCGGCGCTTCTGGCCGCTGATCTTATCGATTTGAGCGGCTACTTTTTCGGGAATGGGAACCATCGTTCGTGCGGATCGCATGAATCATTAAAGCACATCTGGAAACCAGAATCAAACACTGTGCGGAAACACTTGCGAAAACCGCGCTTTCATCCGCGTGATACCGCGCCGTCACGGCTCCGGGCAATCATGACCCGATCGACGAAAGACCCAGGCGACGACGCTATCCTACAGGAACGTGGTGCCGCGGCCCCTCCGATCGATCTACCCTACAGTCCGGCTCTGCGCATGGGCCGCTTTTCTTATCCTGCTTGCGCTGTGGGCCGTTGCGACGCTCTCCTGGCCGCTGGCGCGCGATCAGGGCGATTTCGCCTGGGCCGGAAGCGTCATCCTGAAAGGGGGCGTGCTTTACAACGATGCATGGGATGTTAAAGGACCTTTTACGGTATACACGTTTGCGCTGGCCCAGTTGGTGTTCGGGCACAATGCGTGGGGCATCCGCGTATTCGACCTTCTAATCGGCCTGGTCCATCTCATCGCACTGGCAGTCGTAGCTCTCCGCTTCTGGGATCGCCAGGCGGCTCAGTATGCCGCGGTTCTTGGCGCCCTTTTCGCTACCTGGCTGAATTTCGTGATCAGTTCGCAACCCGACACGTGGTGTGGATGTATCGTTACGATCGTCGTCGCGATCGTCAGCGCCCGGCCGCGGGTTACTCTCCGGGTGATCGCCGTCGCATCGTTTCTGGTGGGTGTCTGCTGCTTACAGAAGCCGGTCTATGGGGTCTTTATCCTGTTGGTCGCGCCGTTCATCGAGCGGAACGGGCGCTGGATTCTTAAGGCAATCCTTGCGGCGGTCATTGGCTTATCGGTTCCTATCCTTGCGACCGTCGCTTACTTCGGGATGCGCCACGCGTTGGGTAATCTGGTCAATACCTATCTGCTGTTCAACCTGCGCGCTCATTTGAAATTAGGAGCTTCGCCCCTTGACCAGGTCCGCACATTCATCCGCGCATGGCAGGATTTTCTCCCTCTTAGCGTGGGTGTTCCTCTAGCCATGTTCGGCGCGGTAGTCCTGATCGCCCGAAACAAGCGTTTCGGGATGCTCTATCTACTTTGGTTTTCACTCAACCTGCTTGTGCTTATCATTCAGGGTAAGTACTTCGAGTATCAGTGGGTCCCTTTAGTGGCGCCGGTCGCCTTGGGCGCCGCCGTCGGCCTTCGGCAGTTCCGTGAGTTCAGACCCGCAGCCGCAACGGCGGTACTCGCGACGTTCATACTGCTATTCATCAACGACCCGCTGCGCTCCGTGAAGGAATGGGTTTTATACCGCGCCGGCAAGATATCGCCGGACGACTATTATTCCCATTTCGTCTACCTCAACAAGAACCATTTCGATGCCCTTGCGATCCGGCGCTTAGCTGCTTATGTGGAGGAACATAGCGCTACTAACGACACGGTCCAGGTTTGGGGCTTCGACGCGGGTATCAATTATCTCGCGAATCGCGGGGCGCCAAGCCGGTTCGGCTACACGTATCCGTTGCAGATCGGCAAAAACAATCCCTATCAGGATTCCTATCGAGCGGAGTTTCTCGAAAAGATTCGGTCGCGCCCTCCCCGTTATGTATTGGTGCCGAGCGACGACGCCTTCGGATTGATGCCGGTGTCGTCCGACCAGAGCTTCAACGACTTCACCGCGTTCCGGGACTTCGTACGGGCGCATTACGACGACGAAAAGCGTCTTGCCAACTGGACCTTGTACCGACTACGCGGGCAATAGCCGTACTAACGGGTCAAGGTACCATGAAGGTTGTTTCGCTTGCGCCGATCCACAATTTCCGAATGGTTCGAAAATGAGTCCAATTTCTGGAAGCTATTCACTTGCCTGTTAGCTGTTCTTGCTGTGTTGAAGGGAGTTCGGCGGCCCGGGCTTTGGGCCCTTACTCACGCCGAGCTCGATTATAGTTTTGGTTTTGTCAAACGCGGCCTCTTAGGCACGTTCTATCACGAGATCCACTTATGGCACTGGCACCCGCTTTGGGCCATGTTTGTTACAGAGACGGCCGTACTTCTCTTCCTGATAACATTGATGACGCTGCGCAGCGGATTACTCAGCCAGCGAGGCGGCTGGTATATAGCCGCGGCTTTTGCAAGTAGCTACTGCGTGACATTTCTAGTGCATCTGATCGGCTACACGGATATTCCATTGGCGGCACTCACCGTCGGGCTATTGCTCATAAGAGACAGCCGGCTGCGTTTTCTGAGCGGGTTACCGATAATACCGGTCGCCATTCTGATTCACGAAAACTTCCTGCTTCTCTTTATTCCGGTAATCCTGTTCAGCTTCTTTCTTGACGGCGTCGAGGAATCGAAGGAAGTTGGCCGGAAAGCCTGGACTCGCGGACTCGTCCTATGCGCTCTCGCCGTAGTCATGGCGCTCGTAACCTCCCTGAAGCCGAGTTTGAGTCTCGATCAGGTGCGTCTAATGCAGACCCGTATGTCTTCCAAAGTAGATTTCCCTCTACGTTCAGATGTGTTCGACGTACTCACCTTCTCGTTGCGTCACAATTTATCGCTGATGTGGCATATGTACGCTCACTCGTATTGGTGGTGGGCGGAACAGTTTTTATCCCTATGCGTTTTCGGTCCGGTTCTGTTTCTTCTGATTCGCCGCTGCTTTCGTACCTTGGAGAGTGTAGATCGATCTGTATCCTATATACGAGCGGCGGTCCTGATAGCCACTTTCGCTCCATTAGCAATGCACCTTCTAGGCTGGGATCAAGTACGCTGGAATACGATCTGCGTGCTCGATGGGTACTTATCCCTGCTACTGGTCAACATGCGCTTTAGAGCGGCGAAGATTGCAGTCGACAACGCTGAGCGGAACTTCGTGATTCTAGTGATCGCGCTGAATCTTACCAGCGGTTACGGTCTGACGGACTTCATTGCGATCAAGTCGTACCCGTTTTTCCCGCCGGCGATTAAAGGAATCGTGGCGAGACATGACGGGATCGTCGCGCCGCTTTAACCCGCTCCCTTACGGTCGGGGCTCAGTAACTAATTGATCCTATATCCCGGGGCAGCTTCGATCGGAAGTTTCTGAAGCCGCTCTCCACTTCCGCCTTTGCCGACGGCTGCAGCGCATACACGTGAGCGGTGTCGCACGCCAGAACGTAGTTATCCGGAATTGTCCAGGAGCCGGCCGGGATCCAGCTTGGCAGCGGAGCGACGGACCAGGGTCCGGTGATGTGAACCAGCGCGGCATCGGCATGTTCACGTTTCAGCCACGCATCGAGCCATGCGGCGTTGAACGCGCCGTGACGCATCGCAATGACGGGCTCGATGCTTCCCAATCCGACCACGTCCAAAATCCGGTCGTCCGAAAGGAACGAGATGGCGCCCATGTCATCAACCAGGAGAGTCGCGCCCGGCAGCTCGTCGCGAGCAAACAGGCCGAGTTGATACGGCTGGTCATAGACATTCTTCATGGCCAGACTGGCATTCGCGAACGCTTCGTCCGCGCGGCGCGCGTCGAAATAAACGAACATCAGGGCGGACACGACGACACCGGCTGCGGCGAGCCAGGATGCGAATGCGGGCCGCACCGTAGAAGGATGAAAGAGCGCCGGGCGGCAATCCGGCCAGGCGATAAAGCTCCATACGATCGCCCAGGCGATCAGGTACGCTTCATAGCGGAAGAACCAACCGACCCGGGCAAAGGTAAGGTGCAGGGCGACTGAGCCGGCCAGCAGGATCAAGCCAATCACGGTGGAGTTCCACATCGTGCGATTGCGACGCCACGCGATATACGCAAGGCAAGCGGGCAGCGGAATGAGCCACGGAAGCCAGGGCGCCATGTGAGCGTTGAAGGCCAGGCCGGCTAGCAATGCCGGGATGGTTCCGGTCCGGTGCGGCATGTTGGCCTTGATCAGAATCGAGTTTGGAATCGCATACCATCCGTGAGCGACCGACAGCCAGGCAAACGCCGCCAGCGGGACAAACGCCGCTAGTCCAAGAAGCGCCGCCTGGAACCATTTGCGGCGAATGATCAGCAACAGCCCCGCAATCGAAACGGTGCCGACGCCTTCATAGCGCGCCATGACGAGCGCGGCCGTAACGAGGAGCAGCCACGCAAAAGTGCGGCCGGGTGGCGCCGGCTCGAGCAAAATCGGGATATAGAGCGCCAGGAAAACGAACAAGAGAAGCGTCTGGACCACATGCTCCATGCCGCTTACCGCGAGAATTGGCAGGGGTACGCCGACAACGACGATCGCCATGCAGGCGAACCGCACCAGGGGCTTTACCGCTGCCCGCTTGAGTGCAATGTCGGTTACGTACAGGAGAAGTATCCCGGCAATCACGTTGAGCGCCAGTGGGACCCATTCGTGGACTCCGATGAGCCGAAACACGATCGCGATCAGCAGCGTGAACAACGGCGACGAGATCGACGACGTAAACGCATACCGCGTTATCCCCCAGACGCCGTGCAGCGCAAGGTTTTTCGCCGTCGCCAGGTGGATGTAGGTATCGTCCATCGGGTAGATGAGCTTGCCGTCGCAAAGGCGCATCCCCGCGGAAACGATCGTACTCAGCAGAACCAGAAAAAGCAGGATGGAAGCGGCGAGCGGCCAAGCCGTACGCAACCGCGTTCCGTTGTTAACCGTCATCCGTGCAGCGCGAGACGAAGCTCCCCCGCTTCCTTGATTTCGAGCGGGGGATTGAAACGGAATACCCGCCCTTCAAGTGTGTGCGTGACCGGCGCGCCGGCCAGCGCGGCACTCGATAAACTGCTGCCGGAGCCCGGAAATTCGCAGGAGGCGCAGTCGAGCTGACCGCCAATCACTTGCACCGCAAGGGTCCCGCCGCTCAGCGTGTACGTGCCCCAACCGGTCCCGTTGGACCAGAAACACCGGAAATTCGGTGTGGGCGCTGCCAGCGGCTCGACCCGTACGGCCGATTTCGCGCCGTCGTAGTGGAAACCGGCGAGAGCCACCACCGCCGACCAGGACGCCATGGCCCGCGCGTAATGGTGTCCCGCTTCGGATTCATCCCACGGGTTGCGCTTCTCTCCATCGAATCGCGCGCGTATGTTTCCGATGCACTCGACGCCTTCCCGAACCATTCCTACGCTGATCATATGGGCGGAAGTCGCGTATTCGAACCCGGTCATCACTTCGCCGAAATAAGGAAACGGAATGCGGGGGCGCGGGCTCTTGGCGTAATCGCAGATCACCAGCGCCTTCTCATCATTGAGCGCGAACGCGCGTTGGATGCAGTCGTGGTCCGCCAGGGAGCGCTTGTAGTTGTAACGATAGATCGACTGCAGCGCGGTATGTACATGGGCCGGATCGAGCAAGGGTCCGAGGCCGGCGATCTGGGCGAGATACTGCCCGTTGAGCTGATCCACCAGACAGCCGTGGCCAACCTGAAATTCGGGAACTCGGGGATCGTAGCCGCCGACGCCCGTGCGGGTTACGGGCGCAATGCGGTCCGGCGCCATGCCCTGAATGTCCTGAATGTAGTATTCGCCGTTAAACAGGTTGGCGTCGATCCACTTGCTCCCGGCCTCAAACAGGCGGCGGTACTCGTCGGCGGAACGGTCGTCGCCCACGAAGCGGCCCATCTCTTCCGCCGCGCGCAGACCGGCCAAATAGTAGATCCCGCAGAGAGGATTCGGGCCGTAGAACTCGACGTCGTAGGTGTTGTGCTGCGCGCCTTCCATGACGCCGTCGCGATTGGCGTCCCAGCTTCCGGGTGTCCAGGCGAACTCGAGGGCTTTCTTGATTTTTGGCCAAAGCGGGTTCAGCGCGAGCGCGTCGCCGGAGAGCTTCCAATCGAGATAGGCATGGATAATGTGACCCATCTGCCCGTCGGCCGCGGCCCACGGAAAACGATCTCCGTTTTCAGGAAGCCGTTGGCGGAAGTGGATAGCGCCGTTCTCATCCATCTGACCGCCGAACGCGGCGCGCCGCATGGAGTGGGCGAGCGACGGAAACAGGAACGCGGTTGCGGTCTCGTAGCTCCACACGTGGGCGCAATTGCCGAAGCACGAGCCGCGATTATCTTCGGAGCCTTCGAAGGCGTGGAATTCGCCGTCTGAGGTGCGGAAGCAGGTGGTCGACACCAGTGTCGATAGATTGGCAGTCGCGGCGTCTTTCACGGCGGCGGGAAGATCGCTTTCGCGGATTGCGGACGCAAACGCGCGCGTGGACTTCTCCAGACGCTCCAGATTCTGTGCAGTGTACGCAGCCGCTTCCCATGCGTCTCTAAAGCGTAGAGAGTACCAGTTGCCGATGACGGTGCCGCCCAGACCGGGCGGCGATTCCCATCCGCAGAGATCCGGGGTGCGATTGGGGAAGTGCCAGGCCATGAGGAACGTGTACTGCTCCGAGGCTCCAGCATCCACTTCGCGGGAGATGCAAAGCGAGCCGACAGGACTGGTGACCGGCGTGGTTTCGCCGAGCTGGCCGGCAGCGGAGAACTGGTCCCAAAAAAGCAGCGCGGAATTCCAGAATGCGCCGCGCGGCCAGCCGGTCACGTGACTCAGCTCCGGTTCGGAAGCATCCAAGACGCCGAGCACGAACGTACCATGCCAAGGGTGATTCGCCGGGAGTTTGGGATTGCTCATCGTGATCCCGGCCAGTCGACCTTCGGTGAGGAACGTATTCAGGCGGCCGTCGTCGGGAGCTGTCTCGGGAACGCCGCGGCGATGATCGTTGGCGTGAACCGTGTTGTTCACCGACCACGCGATCGACACGCGCGCGCTGGCGGGACCGGGATTGTGAACGGTGTAGCGCAGAATCGCGACAGGCAATCCGGAGTCGTCCGCGTTGTGCGGGATGAAGGGCGTGAAGGCATCCAGGGAAACGCTTACGGGCAACGTGCGATCTTCGAAATCGATGTGGGCCAGCGGGAACTCGCCCGTGAATCGGGCGGTTTCGAGACGCGGAAGTCCGGGCACATTGGCGGCGCCGAGACCGTCCTGACCTTCGTAGGGCGGCAGAATGCGGCTCTCCAGGACGCGCGACACCGCGTGGTTGTCTTTCAGCGATTCCACGCGAATCGAGGGAAAGGCGTAGGAAGGCGCGTAGCCTTTACTGGGCCGGTTGAAGATTTCCCAGTCGCGCAACTGGCCGCGGCCGCCGAGACTGATGCTGCCCGCGCCAACGCCGCCGAGGGGAAATCCGATCATGGCGAGCTGCCGCCCTTCGAAGACCCGCGGATACGCAATGCCGCCCGAAGCCGGCGTGCTCGCTACCGTGCTCGCTACCGTGCTCGATGATACGGTCGAGGGTTGCGTATGCGTGGCTCGATGCGCGGTCTGAGCCTCCGCGAGCGGGGCGGCAAGACCGGCAGCCAGCGCCGTTTGCCGGAGAAAGGTGCGACGCGATTCGCTCATGAATACCGCCATGCTAGCAAGCGCGGATAATGGACGCATGACCCGGCTGGACGCAATCGACCACGTAGCGGTACCCGTAAAGAACATTCGAGACTCGGTGGATTGGTACACGCGCACATTTCAGTGCGAGGTGCGCTATCAGGACGACACGTGGGCGTTGCTGGCGTTTGCCAATGTCCGGCTGGCGCTGGTGATTCCCGAACAACATCCGCCGCACATTGGACTCGTCAGCAATGAGGCGGAGCGCTTCGGCGCGTTGAAGCTGCATCGCGACGGCACGCGTTCCTGCTATGTCCAAGACCCGGGCGGCAACTCGGTCGAGATTCTGGCGCATGACTCCATGCCCATCGAACCCATGCCAATTGAACCTGCGCCCACCACCGCATGAGCGCGGACGTGGTTGTAATCGGAGCGGGTTTAGCGGGACTCTGTTGCGCGCG
>NZ_CAJCHS010000299.1 GCF_903970205.1 Nevskia soli
GAACAACTCGCTCTCCATCAGGTTCTCCGGCAGCGCGGTGCAATTGATCTTCACCATGGGCTTCTCGGCGCGCGGCGAATTGTGATGGATGGCCCGCGCGATCAGGTCCTTTCCCACGCCGCTCTCGCCGGCCAGCAGTACGGTTGCGCGCGTGGGCGCCACCCGCAGGATCGTCGCGAAAATATCCTGCATCGGCTTACTGTGCCCGATGATATTGCAGATCTCATACCGCCGCCCGAGCTCTTCCTTCAACTTGCGGTTCTCATCGCGCAGGCTGCGGACTTCCACCGCTTTGCGCACGATGGCCACCAGATGATCGAGCGAAAACGGCTTCTCGAGAAAATCCGCCGCGCCCGTCTTCATGGCTTCCACAGCCGCATTCACCGAACCGTGCGCCGTCATCAGGATCACGGGTGCCATCGAGTTCTGGCGCCGCAACAACTCCAGCAGCTCCATGCCGTCCATCCCCGGCAAACGAAGATCGCTCAGAATCAGATCCGCGCGCTGAGCCAGCGGCAGGGCAGCTTCCGCGGACGCAGCCTGCGAGACGTCGAACCCCTCGGAGTCAAGGCGCAACTCGATCACCCGCCGCAGCTTCTCTTCGTCTTCAACTACCAATACGTTCGGTCTCATGTTTGATCTCTTTTACTCGGTCGGGAGACACACGCGAAACGTGCTGCCTTCGCCCGGCTTGCTTTCCACGTCGATTTTCCCGCGATGCTCACCGACTATCTTCGCCACAATCGCCAAGCCAAGTCCTGTACCGCTCACTTTCGTCGTGAAGAACGGGTTGAAGATCGATTCGCGCTGGTCCGGCTCGATCCCATGTCCGCGATCCGTCACGTCAACGCAGGCGCTTGTGTCTCTCAGGCTGGTCTCGACCTTGACGGTCCCTCCGTCCGGCGAAGCCTGAATCGCATTCAGAATCAGATTGAAAAACACGCGTTCCATCAACTCGGCATCGATCGGGATCACGATGGGTTTCGCGCTCGGCCGGAAATCCATCGCGACTCCGCTCTGGCTCGCGTCCCGCCGCGCCGCCGCGACAGCTGCCGCGGTCACATCGTTCAGATCTGCGGGCGCGCGGCGAATTTCCAGCGGCCGCGCAAAGTCTAGAAACCGCGAGACCAGCGAATTGGTCCGATCCACTTCGCTCGAGATGTAGCCCGCCAATTCCTGCGCGATCGCGTCGCCCGCCGGCAGGTTGCGCTCGAGCATATCGGCGGACGCTTTAATGGTTCCGAGCGGATTGCGCAGCTCATGCGCCAACCCGGCCGTGAGCTGTCCAATCGCCGCCAGCCGCTCGGCACGGCGCACCTGAGCCTCCGCTTCGCGCAAGTTTCTGTTGCTCGCCGCCAGTTCCTCCGCAAGCAACTGGTAGCGATGCGACTGGCTCCGCAGCGCCTGCGCCAGTATGTTCACCAGCATCCCTGATATACCGAGAAACAACACGCGGCGCACCAGTTCGGCTTTGGCCTGATCGTCAAGCGCCAACTTCTCGTAATTCACAAACACCGGGTGCAGAAACGAGAGATACGCGGCGCACGCCACAACGGTGAACGCAAGGGTGCTGCCCACTCCTAGCGTGGCCGCTGTGCTGATCACCGGAAACAAAAGCATCCAATAGTAGTCGCTTTCGATGCCGCGCGTATATCCGATCAGCGCATACGCGACCGCCACTTTGCCCAGGTTCCACATCACTCGCGCCCGCTGCCGTCCGAGTGAAGGCAGCAGGATCGATTCAGCCAGCTGCAGCGCGCCGAATAGAAGAATCAGCGCGATTTCGTTCGGGTCATGCGGGGTGGTAACCGCGGCCATCGCGACGAACAGAAAGGCAAGCACCAGGTCCGGTAAAAGGGGTTTTCGGGCGCTTGAACTCACGAAGGTATCTTAATCCCGGTATGTAAAAATAAAGTCGTATCCCCCATGGTCAATCAAACCGAGCTGGAACGCGAGTTGGAAGCCCCAGCCACGTCGGAGGAGTCGAAATCTACTGCGGATTCGACGCCCTCGGACGCAACCACTTCATTCGGCGATCTCCTCAGCGAATTCGAGCAGTCGCACTCCGATACTCCTTCGGATGGCGCTGAAGGGCGCGCCGCTACCGTCGTCGGTGTCTCCGGCGATGCGGTGTTTCTAGACGTCGGACTGAAGACCGAAGGCTTGCTCGCGCTCGATAAGATTCGCGACCGCGCGGGCGAGGTCAAGATCAAACCCGGCGATAAGATGCGCGTCTCCATCACGGGCCGCGACGATGCCGGTTATTACACGCTCTCGCTGCTGCATGTGGAGCAGCCCAAAGACTGGTCGGGGTTGCAGGCCGCGCTCGCTGAAAAGCGCACCGTCACCGGCACGGTAACAGGATTGATCAAAGGCGGCGTGACCGTCGATGTCGGCGTGCGTGCATTCATGCCCGCCTCCCGCTCCGGCGCGCGCGATGTGGCCGATCTGGAGAAGCTCGTCGGTCAGGAAATCGCCTGCAAAGTGATCAAAGTCGATCCCGATGACAACGACGTTGTGGTCGACCGCCGGGCCGTGATTGAGGAAGAGCAGTCGCGCGCCAAAGAGCAGCGCTTTACCGAAGTGCGTGAAGGCATGGTGGTGAAGGGCATCGTCCGCAATCTGCTCGATTACGGAGCGTTTGTCGACATCGGCGGCGTCGACGGCATGTTGCACGTTGCTGAAATTTCCTACGGACGCGTGGCCAAGCCCGCGGATGTGCTCACCGTCGGGCAGGAAATCGAAGTTCAGATCATCAAGGTCGATCCACGCAAGCGCCGTATCTCGCTCAGCATGAAGCAGCTGCAGGCGGACCCGTGGACCACTGCCGCCGATCGCTACCATGTGGGCGACCGCATCAAAGGAACCGTTTCGCGTATTGCCGACTTCGGCGCCTTCGTCGAGCTCGAGCCGGGGCTCGATGGCCTGGTTCATCTTTCCGAGATGTCGTGGTCGAAGAAAGTGCGCAAGCCTTCCGACGTCGTCAACCCAGGAGATGTTGTTGACGTGGTCGTGCTCGGCGTCAATCCGGGCGACAAGCGCATCTCGCTCGGCTTGAAGCAAGCGCTGGGGGACCCTTGGGAAGACGCGGAGAAGAAGTACGCGCCCGGGGTGATCGTCGAAGCCGCGCCCATCACCAGCCTCACCAAGTTCGGAGCGTTTGTGCAGCTCGATGAATTCATCGAGGGCATGATCCACGTTGGTGACATCAGCGCGGAGAAGCGCGTCAATCACCCATCGGACGAGTTGAAGGTTGGCCAGACCGTTCGCGCGCTTGTTCTTGAAGCGGACAAGGCGCGCCGCCGGATTCGGCTGGGCTTGAAGCAACTGGTTCCGACCGCCGCTGATGAATACATCGCCGAACACAAAGAAGGCGAAACGGTAACCGGGCGCGTCACGGATGTCGCGCGGAATCGGGCGACGGTCGAACTTGGAGAAGGCGTGCAAGGCGTCTGCGTGATCGCGGAACGCGCGGAACCGAAGCCGGTCCAGAAAGCAGCCGCGCCTACGGCCGCCCCGCAACCGGCAGTGGATCTCACCGCGTTCACTTCGATGCTCACCTCGAAGTGGAAGGGCGGAGGCGGAGGTTCGAGTGCTCCGTCAACGCCGGCATCATTGCTGGCCGCGCCACCGCCCGCCCCGGAGACCGACTCCAAATCCGGCGCTCTGAAAACGGGTCAGGTTCGATCGTTCCAGATCAAGAAAATCGATGCGGACAAGAAGCGCATCGACCTTGAACTCGCTTAGCGCCAGGTCACATCCAGAATCAAGCGCGCGTATACCGGCGATTGCCAGATCTCGAACGTCGCGTCGGTCCCCGCGATCGCCTGTTCTACCAGCGCGGCCAACTCGTCGCGGCGGAACGATCTTCGAATCGATTGCCGCCCGTCAAGCGCTCCCACGCGGCTGAGCATGGGGCACAGAAATACCGTGTACAGCGCCATCGGCAGCCAGTGCCGCACTGGGTCGATGCAGATGAGCCGGTCGCACGAGCGGCCCACATTCCGGATTAGAGCGACAACTTGCGCATCCGTCAGATGATGTAGCAGCACTACGGCAACAGCCGCGTCGGCCCGCGGCAGGGGATCGCTTATCGCGTCCGCCTGAATCAATTCGATGCCGGTTATCGCGCAATCCGGCGGCTTCAAATCGATTCCCGTCACCGCCGCGATTCCCGCGCGGTCCCGCAAATACACCAGCAGCGCGCCGTCGCCGCAGCCGATATCAATCACGCTGTTCGCGCCATGCAGCCGCTCGGCCAAGGTCCGCCAGTTGCCCATGAACCGGTGGATCCGATGCAGATCCCGATGAAACGCGCGCGTGACTGCGGGGGTGACAAGGGGCGTTGCGCCGGGCTCATCCATGATCTCCGGAGCAAGCGAGCGGGTGTCCATCATGAGTCGGCGATATAATTCTGGCATTCTTTCTCATGAATGAATTCACGCGCCGTACTCTTCTCGCCGGTGTTGCCGGCGCCACTGTAGTTTCCAGATTATCGGCCGACCGCCCGGCGTGGAAGCCGAAGCTCGGACTTCTCGCCCGATACTCGCCCGGCAACGTCGCTTTCGCGCAACAGGAAGGCTTCAGCAGCATCGGTCTCTGGGCGACCGGCGATGTGCTGCAAGCCGACAAAGTCACCGACGAAACGTTGCAGAAGGTGAAGGCGGACATCGCGCAATCCGGACTCTATCTATCTGTGGTCGGCTCGACCAACAACCACATCGCGGCCGACCCGGCCAAGCGCAAGCAACAGAACGACTACTTCGTAAAAGTAATTGAAGTAGCGGGCAAACTCGGCGCGCCGTACGTCGGAACCGCGTCGGGTAACATGCCGGGACATTCACTGAAAGATCAAGTCGCCGAGATCGTGCGTGTCTATGAGACGGCTTACTTCCCGGTCTGCCAGAAGTACAATGTACGAATTCTATGGGAGCCGTGGCCTGACGGTCCGAACGTTGCCACCGGCCCGCAAGGATACGATGCGCTCTTCTCCGCGTTCGGTAACTCGCCATATGTCGGGCTGCAGTACGACCCCTCGCACTTAGTGCGCCTTTTCATGGATACGATCCAGACCGCGCGCGATTACGCCGATAGGATCTACGACGTTCACTTGAAAGACACGGAAATCGAATGGCACAAGCTACATAAGATCGGGATCCGGCCTTTCGACAACCAGGAATGGTGGCGCTACCGTATCCCCGGCAACGGCCAGATCGATTGGGCCGCGTTCTTCACCGTGCTTGAAGAGGTTGGCTACAAGGGTGCGATGAATATCGAGCACGAAGACGATCTCTACGGCGCCATGCCGCCCGGCATCGAATTCACCGACGACTATAAGCGCGGTTTCCGCATTGGTCATCA
>NZ_CAJCHS010000300.1 GCF_903970205.1 Nevskia soli
GACGGGTCGTCCGGACTCAATTCCACTTCCACCCGATCGCCCTTGAGCAGCCGGACGTAATTGCGTTCCGCCGCGCCCACCGGATGACCGATAATCCGACTCTGCGCCGAAGTCTTCAGCCGGTATAACAACCGCGGCAACTCCTCCAGCACTTCCGCCTCAACAATCGCGCCGCGCGCCATGCCCGACTTCAGGGCCGCGTCAACACGTACGGGCCGTTATCCGTAACGGCCACGCAATGCTCAAAATGCGCTGAATACGAACCGTCCTTGGTGACGGCCGTCCAGCGATCCTTCAAAACTCTGGTCTCCGGGCGGCCCGAGTTCACCATCGGTTCAATGGCGAGCACCATCCCCTCGCGCAGCCGCGGATTTTCATTCCGCCGGTCGACATAATTCGGTATCTGCGGCTCTTCATGGAGCTGCGTTCCGATGCCGTGCCCGACGTATTCCCGGACGATCGAAAACCCGCTTTTGGTCACGTGCTTCTCGACCGTTTCGCAGATATCGAAGAGCCGCCGCCCTTCGCGCACCTGATCGATGGCCAGTTCGAGCGATTCCTCGGTCACTTTCAAAAGCCGTTTGGCCTCGTCGTTGATTTCGCCGACACCCACGGTCATCGCCGAATCCCCGTACCAGCCGTCGAGCGATACACCGGTGTCGATCGAAACCACATCGCCCGGCGCCAGCACCCGCTTCGGCGACGGCATCCCATGCACCACTTCGTTATTCACCGAAGTACACAGAACGAACTTATAGCGCTCCCCGGCGGCAGGCACATAGTAGCCCTTGAAAGCCGGTTTGGCGCCCGCATCTTCCATCATCTTGACCGCCGCCAGTTCGAGCTCCCACGTCGAGACCCCTTCCTGAACCATGGCGCCGATCTTCTTCAGGATGTCGTGAACGAGAAGACCGGCCTTACGCATCTTCTCGATCTCCGTTTTGGTCTTGCGAACAATCATCCTGGCCTTACAATCTCGCTACTAAAAACCTGAAAACGCGCGTTAAGGCTGCGGTGCGTGCCCATCATGACTGATGACCGGCTCGCAATCCAGCAGCCCGCAAATTTGGTCGAATACGGCAAGCGGGGTTGCCCGGCTCGCATCGATTTCGTACAGCCTCCGGCCCGATTCCCGGAAAAAGTCGATCAAGGGACTCGTCTGGCGCCGGTATTCATCCATGCGCTCCCGAATCACCTGCTCGCGATCGTCTTCACGAATCACCAAAGGCTCACCATCCAGGTCGCAGATGCCGGCTACTTTGGGAGGACGCGAATGCAGGTTGTACAGCGTGCCGCACTTCGGACACTGCCGCCTGCCCGTGATCCGAGCAATAACTACATTATAGTCCACAACCAAATGGATTACCACCGCTTCGGCATGGTTCCGGTCCAGAAGCTCCAACAACACCCCGCCCTGCGCGATGGTGCGGGGGTATCCGTCGAGGATGAACCCGCGTTCCGCATCGGGCTGCGCGAGCCGCGCCTCCACCAATTCATTCACCAGCGCATCGGGAACCAGCAGCCCCGCCTTCATGCGCGCCTCGACGGTGCGGCCGATTCCGTCGCCGTTCTGAATGTGCTCCCGCAGCATGTCTCCGGTCGAGATCTGCGGAATCCCCAGGCGTTCGACCAGTAGTTTGGACTGCGTCCCTTTACCTGATCCAGGCGGTCCGAACAGGACCACACCCAATTTTCGAGCGACCGGCTGGTTACCGGGCTGCGTACCTACTTCTTCCGTGGAAAGCAATCTTAGACTGAACTCCTGCGCCCGCGGATGCGCCCGGCGCGCGGCGTGAAGCCTTCATAGTGGCGCATGATCAGCTGCGCCTCGATCTGATTGATCGTGTCCATGGCCACGCCGACTACGATCAGGAGGCTGGTGCCTCCGAAATAGAAGTTCACGCCCAGACCTTCGAGCAGGAACCTCGGAAAATACGTATCGATGAAGTTTCCGACCAGCGGCAGATGCTGCAGGTGAATCCCCGAGATCATGATGTCCGGCAGGATACAGAGAATGCTCAGATACAATCCGCCGACCACCGTGATCTTGGTCAGGATGTTGTTCATATAGTCGGCGGTGTTCCGTCCCGGCCGGATGCCGGGGATGAATCCGCCGTACTTGCGCATGTTGTCCGCGGCCTCGTTCGGGTTGAAGATGATCGAGACGTAGAAGAAGCAGAAGAAGATGATCCCGGCCACGAACAGCAGCATGTAGAGCGGCTCGCCGTGGCGGATCGAACCCAGCGTGTCGGCGATCCAGGGCGTGTTCTTGATCAAAGGAAGGTTCGCCACGGTTTGCGGGAAGGCCAGAATCGAAGAGGCGAAAATGACCGGAATGACGCCGCCGGCGTTGACCTTCAGCGGCATGTGGGTCGATTGGCCGCCCATCACGCGGCGCCCGACGACGCGTTTCGCGTACTGGACGGGGATACGGCGCTCGCCGCGCTCGACCAGGACGATAAACGCGACCACCCCGATCATTAAGGCGAGAATCACCAGCAGGGTGAGCGCATTCCAGTCACGCGTTTCGAAAACGTGGACGTAGATGTTCTGAATGGCGTTGGGCAGCCCGATCACGATACCGGCAAAAATGATCAGCGACATGCCGTTGCCGATGCCGCGCTCGGTGATCTGTTCGCCCAGCCACATGATGAACGCGGTCCCGGTGGTGAGCGACAGAATCGTCATGGCCACGAAGCCGAATCCGGGATGAAGAACGATATTGCCTTGCGAGGATTGCAGTCCGACCGCGATTCCGAACGACTGCATGATGGCCAGCATCACCGTCAGATAGCGCGTCCACTGGGTGATCTTGCGCCGCCCGATCTCGCCTTCTTTCTGCAGCTTTTCCAGCGTCGGGACGACGACCGTCAGCAGCTGCAGAATGATGGAAGCCGTGATATACGGCATGATGCCCAGCGCGAAGATGGTGAAGTGCCGGACGTTGCCGCCCGCGAACACGTCGAACAAGCCGAACATGCCGTTGAGGTTCTTCGAAAAGAATTCTTCCCAGCGCGCCAGGTTGATCCCGGGCGTCGGGATATGACTACCGAGGCGGTAGACGGCTAGGAGCCCAAGCGTAAACAAGACCCGCTTGCGCAGGTCTGGAATCCGGAATACGTTGGCGAAGGCTTCGAAGATCTTATTCATAATGCGGGTTGCTGACTCCCGATTGTATGCCGAATGCTCTTAGGCGTCGACGGGTGGGGTAGCCGGAGCTCCGATTACCTTGGCGGTTCCGCCGAGCGCGGCCAGTTTCTCGGCGGCGGCTTTCGAGAAATGGTGCGCTTCGATGGTGATGGCGCGCGTCAGTTCGCCGTCGGCCAGAATCTTCACGCCGTCTTCGAGCTTCTTGACGAGACCGAGCTGCTGCAGCTTCTCTACCGTGAACTCGTTGCCTTCCAGCGCTTCAAACTGGCCCAGATTGACGACCGCGAAGTGCTTCTTGAAGATATTGGTGAAGCCGCGTTTCGGCAGACGGCGATGCAGCGGCATCTGGCCGCCTTCGAAGCCGCGCATGATGCTGTAGCCGGAGATCGAGCGGGCGCCCTTGGAGCCGCGGGTGGCGGTCTTTCCCATACCGGAGCCCATGCCGCGTCCGATGCGCTTCGGCTTGTGTTTCTGCCCGGCCGGAGGTTTTAGATTACTGAGATTCATTGCGATTTTCCTTGTTGACTATGCCAGCTCGACCTATGACGACGCCTCTACCAGCGCGAGCAGATGCGGAACTTTCTTGACCATGCCGCGGAAGCCCGGCGTATCCGGCCGTTCGACGACCTGATTCAGCTTCTTCAGACCCAGCGCCCGCACAATGATTTTGTGCTTTTCCGGGCACGAGATGGTGCTGCGGACCAGCTTGATACGAATCATATCCATGGCTAGAGCTTCTCCACGGCGAGACCGCGCATCTCGGCCACGACGTTCTTATCGCGCAATTGCACCAGCGCCGCGATGGTTGCCTTCACCACGTTATGCGGATTATGCGAACCGATCGATTTGGTCAGCACATTCGGAATGCCGGCAGCCTGAATCACGGCGCGAACCGGTCCGCCCGCGATCACGCCCGTTCCGGGAGGGGCCGGCTTCAACAGCACGAGCCCTGCTCCAAACCGGCCGAGCGACTGATGCGGAATGGTCGATTCCAGCAGATGGATTTTGCGGAGATTCTTCTTGGCCGCTTCAATGCCTTTACGGATCGCCGACGGAACTTCCTTCGCCTTACCGACGCCGAAGCCGACCACTTTGGCATTGCTATCGCCCACCACAATCAGGGCCGAAAAGCTCATGTTCTTACCGCCTTTGACGACCTTCGTCACGCGGTTGATCGAGACCACCTGCTCCTTGAGGTTAAGCTGCTGCGGGTCGATGCGCTTGCCGGTAATATTCGCCATCTTAGAACTCCAGTCCTGCTTCCCGCGCCGCATCGGCGAGCGCTTTCACGCGCCCATGATACAGATAGCCGCCGCGATCGAACACGACGCGCTTGATGCCCTTTTCCATCGCCTTACGAGCGACCTCTTCGCCGATCCGCTTGGCCGCCGCGACGTTGCCGCCGCCCTTGGTCCCCGCCGTTGAAGCCGCAGCGACCGTGACGCCCTTCGAATCGTCGATCACCTGCGCGTAGGTGTGCGCGAGTGAGCGGAAGATCGCCAGGCGCGGCCGTTCCGAAGTGCCTCTGAGCCGGCGGCGGATGCGTTCGTGAATCCGTCCGCGAATCTCGTTTTTGGATTGTTTGGTAACCATTGCTCTTCCTTACTTCTTGCCGCTTGCGCCGGTCTTGCCGACCTTCTTGCGCAGCACTTCGCCCGTGTAGCGGACGCCCTTATTTTTGTAGGGATCCGGCTTGCGCAGCGCGCGCATATTGGCCGCGACCTGGCCGAGAACCTGTTTATCGTAGCCCGTCAGAATGATGTGAGTCTGCTTGTCGACTTTCATATCGACGCCTTCCGGCAGCAGGAACTCGATCGGATGCGAATAGCCGAGCGTGAACAAAGCGACCTTGCCTTTGATATCGACGCGGAATCCGATGCCGACGATATCCAGCTCGCGGGTAAACCCGGTGGATACGCCGACGACCGCATTGGAAGCCAGCGCGCGGGTTAATCCGTGCAGCGCGGCATGTTCATCGGAATCGCGCACCACGTTCAACGTGCCGTTGTTCTGCTCGAAGCGAATACCCTGCGGAATCGGAACCGTCAGTTTGCCTTTGGGGCCCTGGACGTTCAGCTGGTCGCCGATCTGAATTTTGACGCCGGATGGAACCGGGATGGGTTTCTTTCCTACTCGTGACATTGTTCTTCTCTGCCTACCAGATCCGGCACAGCAATTCGCCGCCAACGCCTTCGCGATGCGCGCTCTTGCCGGTCATCACGCCGCGCGGCGTGGTCAGAATGTTGATGCCAAGGCCGCCCTGCACGCGCGGAATATCGGTCTTGCCGACATACGAGCGGCAGCCCGGGCGCGACACGCGCTCGATGGCGGTAATCACCGGCTGGTTGTCGTTCCCGTACTTCAGATAAATCTTGATGACCTTCTTGACGCCCTCTTCAGCCACCTTGTAGTTGAGAATGTAGCCCTCTTCCTTCATGATGCGGGCGATTTCCACTTTGAGGCGCGAAGCCGGAACATCCACTTTCGGGTGCCGCGCAAGCATCGCGTTGCGCACCCGAGTTAGCATATCGGCGATCGGATCACTGGTCATTTTCTAACTCTTCAAACCTTTCCTTACCAACTACTTTTGGTCACGCCCGGGATCTCGCCGTTCAGCGCGAGCTGGCGGAAGCACAAGCGGCAGATGCCGTACTTGCTCAGAAAGCCGCGCGGCCGTCCGCAGCGCCAGCAGCGATTGCGGTGCCGGCATTTGAACTTGGGCGTCTTATTGTCTTTTGCGATTTTCGCGGTTGTTGCCATTTCTATTCCTTTGCCGTGTCGTTACGCGCGGAACGGCATCCCCATGTTGCGCAGCAGGCTCAAGCCTTCCTGGTCGGTGCGTGCGCTGGTGGTGATCGAGATATTCATGCCTTTGGTCTTATCGACCTTCGAGTAATCGATTTCCGGGAAGATGAGCTGGTCGCGCACGCCCAGCGTGTAATTGCCGCGGCCATCGAAGCTCTTGGGACTCACGCCGCGGAAGTCGCGCACGCGAGGCAGGGCCACGTTCACCAGGCGGTCGAAGAACTCGTACATACGGTCGCCGCGCAGGGTGACCATGCAGCCGATCGGCATGTTCTCGCGCAGTTTAAACGCGGCAATCGACTTCTTGGCTTTGGTGACGACCGGCTTCTGACCGGCGATCGCGCCCAGTTCGGCGACGGCGCCGTCCATCAGCTTGGCGTTGGATGTGGCTTCGCCGAGCCCGATGTTGATCGAGATCTTTTCGAGCTTCGGAACGGCCATCGGGTTCTTGTACTTGAACTCCTTTTGGAGCGCCGGAACCGCTGTTTTTGCGTAATGTTCTCTGAGTCTGGCTGCCATGTTCTACCCTTACTTCTTATCCAGCACTTCGCCGGATTTGCGCGCCAC
>NZ_CAJCHS010000301.1 GCF_903970205.1 Nevskia soli
GGAACCGTCTACCGCCTTAGCCCAAGCGGAGAATTCACCACGCTCTATGCTTTTAGCTTCGACTATCCCAGCCCCTCCTCCCCCGCGGGGGGCGTGATTCTCGACGAAGCCGGCAACCTTTATGGAACCACTACGTCCGGCGGCAATCTCGGCCAGGGCACGGTTTTTATGTTGGACCCAAGCGGAAAGGAGACGACCTTATTTATGTTCGACGGGGCGGACGGCGCAACTCCTTACGGAGGCCTCACCAGAGACGGAGCTGGCAACCTTTACGGCACAACATCCCTTGGCGGCGCTGGCTATGGAATCGTCTACAAGCTTGATTCCTCGGGGGTTGAAACCGTGCTCTACACTTTCACCGGCGGAGCTGACGGCGGCTCCCCTTACTCGGGCGTAATTCTGGATGGCAAGCACAACCTCTACGGCGCTGCCGGATTGGGCGGGGGAAGTTACGGCGTCGTCTATAAGCTCTCACCGACAGGCGACGAGACTGTTCTATGTACCTTTCCCGACTTCGCCTCAGGAGCGGATCCTGAGTCGCGCCTTGTCCTTGATACGCAAGGCAATCTATATGGAACCGCTACTTATGGCGGAAGCAAAGGCGGGGGAATCGTCTTCGTACTCCAAAACGTCGCGCAGTAAGCTACTCCGATGCCGTCGCCGAATACGTCAGGCGCTTAAGCCGGTAGTGCACGGGAACGATAAGAGGGATAGTTAGCCCGTACTGTCGCCATGAGTGGCTGCCGTTGTGCATGTATAACGGTGAGTACGGAGTAAATCATGACAAAAGTAACACTACTAGCCGCCGGCTTTCTCCTGTTGGGAACCGGAATGACGAGGGCTCAAGAAACCGCCAGGATGCCGTCGGGCGATGCGCGCCTGATTAAAGAGGTCAGACACGAACTGGTTACTCTTCCTTACTACGGCGTGTTTGACGACCTAGCTTACCGCGTCGACGGCAACAATGTAACCCTCTTCGGGGTGGTGACGCGGCCTACCTTGAAATCCGACGCGGAGAACGCGGTCAAGCGGATTGAGGGTGTCGGCCAGGTGGTCAATGAGATCAAAGTGCTGCCGCCATCACCGATGGACGACCAACTGCGCCGGGCGGTGTTCCGCGCGATCTACGGACAAGGGCAACTGGCGACGCGGTATGCATATCAGGCCGTTCCCTCCATTCACATCCTGGTCGATAATGGGCATGTCACGCTGACCGGCGTGGTGGATAACGAGATGGATAAGAATATCGCCGGTATTCAGGCGAAGCAAGTACCGAACGTGTTCTCGGTGCAAAACGATCTGCGCGTTCAGAAATAGGTCAGAGTCTTACTTAAGACCTTGCACAATGTGCAGTTCGGAAAGGTCCTGAATACACGAGTAAGTGTAAGCTTTCCCATCTGGAGTTACCCGCAGGCTATTCACGTTATCCGTCCCGGCTCGGTCGGAGGGCGCGATCTCCCGCATGAGTTCGCGATGACCGGTCTTCCAGTTCAAACGGTACACTTTGGCGGGCAGGCCGTTGCGATTGAACACGAATAACTCCTGACCGTCCTGGCTCCAACCCGCGAGCCGGTCCCCAGGCGAGAGAGAAAGCTCTTGCGGAGCGCCTCCGGCCACGGGATAGATGAAGCCTTTGCCGGAAGGCGGGGTACTTACAAAATAGGTCACGTCGGGGGACGGCATTGCCGTGGTTCCTTCGGGCGTAACGGCTCGCGGCGAGGCGCCGTTTAGATCCGTAATATAAGCTCTCAGACCGTGACCCGGCGCCCTACCCACAAACCAAAGTGTCTTTCCGTCGGGAGAGGGCCCGGCATCGGTAAGTTCGAAACCGGGTATGGGGATGCGCTGCGCCGACCCAGGTCCCACCGGATAGATGAGGATACTGTGCAAGTCCGTCGTCACGGTCCCGACATATTGATCGTCGCTGGATAACCATCCCGGATTGCCGCCCGGTCCGAGGAGCACGGCGGGAGCGCCGCTGGTGTCGCGGAGGTAGATCTGCTGGTCGTCTCCGGCGCCCTCGCCGGATTCGTTGAACAGGATAAACTTCGCATCGCGCGAGATGCCCGTAACTAACGACCAATCCAGCCACGAAAGCTCCTTCTCCTGCGTGTCGGAAGGGCCGCGGAACATCGCTTTCGCCCGCAGTTCGATACTCGCCAGAAGAACGCGGCCATCGCGCGAGATATCGTGCAGCACGGTGGCAACGGATTGCCGGAACACCACGCGTTCGCGGCCGGATAGAGTAACCGCGCGCAGGTCGGTCCTGCCCCCGGACTTAGCGGCGGTGAACCAGATCTCATTGCCCTGTGGAGTCCACGCGAGTCCTTCCGCGTCGGCATACTCGGCGGTGAGTAGCTTCTTGTGTCCGGCGCGATCGATTACCGCGACACTGCCCTGATTGGAATTCGAGAGCGGATGATCCAGAAAGGCGATGCGGCGGCCGTCGGGGGAAACGCGAGGCTCGCCGATATATCCGGGCGTCGTATAGAGCACGTTGCCGACGGGGAACTCCAGTTGCGTTCCGCGATCGGTTTCTCTGGCGACGGCCATCTCCTTTCCGTCGGGCGACCAATCCGCGAAATCGATGCCGGCTTCTATCGCGCGCGCGGCGCCCCCGGATAACGGCGCCCGAGCCAGCATGCCGGCGCGAACGAACGGATTGCGTCCCAGGATTGTGTTCTGAGCGAGGGCGAGTTCACCGGACGCGGAGACGGCGAGCAGGGCGGTATCGGTGAAGCCCAAAGGCCGGGAACCGGGGCTGTCGCCTCTCGTCGTGAAAACTTCGCCGGGCTCATCCTCCCAGCGCGCGCTGTACACCACGCTGTTCGCGTCGGCCGTGAATCGCGCCGCCTGAACCGTGCCGCGACGGAAGGTGAGCCGGTGGAACTGCAAGTCCGGTTTCGGCCGGAAGTATAGCCAAGCCAGCGTGACGCAACCGAGCGCAAACAGAGCAGCCAGCGCCCATGGGAGGCGATTCCGTTTCGGCTGTGAAGCGAGCGCGACCGGTTGCGGCCGGCCGTCGGTAATGAGCGCGGTGTCGAGGGCAAACGCGATATCGCTTACCGATTGGAACCGCTGCTCGGGAGTTTTCTCGATACAGTGGCCGACGATGCGCACCAGCGCGGGCGAATCGACCCCGCGCAGATCCGGCTCCGTGGTCAGGATGGCGGTCAACAGATCGGCCAGCGTGTCACCCGGGAAGGCGCGGGTTCCGGTCAGCATTTCGTAAAGCACGCATCCGAAGCTGAAGATATCGGAGCGCGTATCGACCGCTTGCCCGCGCGCCTGCTCGGGCGACATATAGGGCGCCGTGCCCATGATCAGTCCCGCGCTGGTCACCATGCTGATGGTGGCCCCGACGCGCGGTTGGGTTGAGGTTACTTTGGCCAGTCCGAAATCGAGAATCTTGACCGCGCCGCCTTTGGTAATGAACAGATTGTCGGGCTTGATATCGCGATGGACGATGCCTTTGGCGTGTGCCGCGGCCAAACCGCAGGCGATCTGTTTTGCGTAATCGACGGCTTGCGCGACCGGGAGCTTGCCGCGTTTCAGGCGGCTGCTGAGAGATTCGCCTTCCAGAAGTTCGGTGACGAGATAGGGTTCATGCCCGTCCGCGCCGACGTCGTACACCGTCAGGATGTTGGGATGGTTGAGCGCGCTGGCGGATTGCGATTCGACGTGAAAGCGCCGCAGCAGTTCGTC
>NZ_CAJCHS010000302.1 GCF_903970205.1 Nevskia soli
CGCAAGGGTTTCTACGGCAAAAGCGCGCACCTTTATCACCGGAATCCGCCCACCGGCTGGATCCGTTTCGAAGGCAAACTCCGCCCGCATCTGTTCGATCTCAACAAGCTCACGCCCACGGACTTGAACGACCCGCAAGGCGCGCCGTCAGCGTTCCTGGGCAACGACGATGTGAAAGTCATCGTGTCGCGCCGGTCGAAACCTATGCCGTTCTTCATGCGAAACGCGGACGGCGACGAGCTGCTTTTCGTCCATCGCGGCAACGGCGTCATCGAAACTGACTTCGGCCCCATCCTATTCGAGAAGGGCGATTACATCAACCTGCCGCGCGCCGTCACTTACCGCATCGTGCCCGAGACTACGGATAACTTCTTCCTGATTATCGAGTCGAAGCACGAATTCGAGCAGCCCGAAAAAGGTCTGATCGGACAACACGCGCTTTATGATCCGGCCGCCATCACGACGCCCGAACCGCAAGCTCCCGCCGACGAGCCGGGCCGCACGGAATGGGAAGTCCGCATCAAAGTCGAAGGCGAATTCTCCAGCGTGTTCTATCCTTTCAATCCGCTCGATGTCATTGGCTGGAAGGGCGACCTTACCGTCTGGAAAATCAACATGCGCGACATTCGGCCTATCCTAAGTGCCCGCGCGCACCTGCCACCCAGCGCCCACACTTCGTTCGTCACCGAAGGCGCTGTGGTCTGCAGCTTCCTGCCGCGTCCGCTCGAGCAGGATGAAGACGCCCTGCGCGTCCCCTTCTTCCATCGCAACACCGATTACGACGAGTTCATCTTCTACCATGACGGCGATTTCTTTAGTCGCGATAACGTCAAAGCGGGCTACGCCACGCTGCATCCGCGCGGCATCCATCACGGGCCGCATCCCAAAGCGCTGCTGAATCAGAAGAAGCGCACCCATACAGATGAAAGCGCGGTGATGCTCGACGGATTGAACCCGATCCACGTGCTGCCCGAAGGTGAGAAGGTCGAATGGAAGGACTACTGGAAGAGTTGGATGGGCGCCAAAATGGAAGATAGCGAACCGGAGCCTGTCGGCGCGCACCGTAATGGAGGCGGACGCTGAAGGTAGACCCGGCTACAGCCAATCCGCAGGATATTTACAAGTTACTCATCGGCGCGATTGTCCCGCGGCCCATCGCATTCGTCTCCACGGTGAGCGCGTCGGGTACTTATAACTTAGCGCCGTTTAGTTTCTTTACTTGCGCCAGCGCGAATCCACCCGTGCTGGCGTTCTGTCCGATGGTCAAACCGGACGGGTCTGGCAAAGACACCCTCGCCAACATTCGCGAAACGCGTGAGTTCGTTGTCAACATAGTCTCCGAAGAGATTTCCGCGCAAATGAACCTGACTTCCGGTGAGTATCCGCCGGAAGTCGATGAGTTCGCCGTATCGGGACTAACTCCCATCCCGAGCGATTGCGTTGGCGCGCCCAGGGTAGCGGAATCCAGCGTGAATATGGAATGCCGGCTGACTCAGATTGTCGAAGTTAGTTCGAAGCCCGCCGGCGGAAGTCTTGTACTCGGTGAAGTTCTTCGCTTCCACATCGACGATCGGATCGTGGACGGCTTTAAGATCGATCCCGACCGTCTGCATGCGATCGGACGTATGGGCGGACCGGGCTCCTATTCGCGCACGCGCGACCGCTTCGAACTGACGCGCCCTAAAGCGTGAAGCATGAGCGAGTGGATCTGGCAACCGACGCCCGAGTTCGCCCGCGCGACCAACGTCTGGCGCTACATGCAGCGCCTCGGCTTTTCCGACCGCGAAGAGTTCCTGCGCTACTCGGTCGATAACTTAACCGATTTTTGGGGCGACCTCGCCGTCGAACTCAGCATTGAATGGTTCGCTCCGTTCACCAAGGTACTGGATGCATCGCGGGGCGTCGAATGGGCGCGCTGGTACATCGGCGCGAAGCTGAACATTGCTTCGAACACACTCGATCGCCACGTCCGAGGCGTACGCGCCAATCGCACGGCGATCGTCTCCGAATCGGAAGACGGCACGCGCCGCGAGCTGACCTTCGCCGAACTTGCACGTGAAGTCAACCAGGCAGCGAACGCACTTCGCGAGTTAGACTTACAACCCGGCGATCGCGTCGCTCTCGTGATGCCGATGGTTGCGGATGTAGTTACCGTACTCTACGCCTGCTTCAAGTTAGGTCTCGTTCCGGTCCTGATCTTCGCCGGCTTCGGCGTAGGCGCCATCGAATCGCGACTTAGAGACTCGGGCGCCCGCGTTGTGTTCACGGCATCGCATCTCACACGGCGTGGCAAGCGGCTGTCATTAGTCGAGAAGGTCCGCGAAGCCGCCGCGAATTGCCCGGCGGTTGAACATATCTTCGAAGAACTCCCGCGCGGATCGGAACGCCATTGCGCCTCAATGCCGATGGATTCCGAAGCCCCCGCGCTCATGCTCTATACGAGCGGCACTACCGGCAAACCGAAAGGTGTCGTCCACACCCACGCCGGTGCCCTGATACAAACCGCGAAAGAGATCTACCTCGCCTTCGACCATCAGGACTCCGATCGATTCTTCTGGCTCTCCGATATTGGTTGGATGATGGGCCCGTGGTCGATCATCGGCAACCACCATTTCGGCGGTACGATTTTCATGTACGACGGCGCGCCGGATTGGCCTGACCCTGATCGCCTCTGGCGTACTTTGGAGCGCGAGCGGATCACTACCTTCGGCGTCTCTCCGACACTAATTCGCGCATTGATGCGGTCTAGCGATCCAAGTAAGTTCGACCTGAGCGCGTTACGGCTACTCGGCTCCACTGGCGAGCCATGGGACGACGTTTCCTATCGTTGGTTCTTCGAGCAGATCGGGGGCAAGCGCTGCCCGATCATCAATATCTCCGGCGGCACCGAGATTATCGGCTGCTTCCTGTTCCCCTTACCGATCCAACCGTTGAAGTCCTGTACTCTAGGGGCACCCGCGCCCGGCATGGCCGCGGAGGTCGTCAACAGCAGCGGTCAACCGGTGCGCGGCGAAACCGGACATCTCGTATGCACCAAACCTGCGCCGTCCATGACGCGCGGTATCTGGCGCGACCCCGAACGGTATCTCAAATCCTATTGGTCGCGTTTTCCCGGCTGGTGGGATCACGGCGACTGGGCCAGCGTAGATTCCGATGGATGCTGGTTCCTGCACGGCCGCGCCGATGAATCGATGAATGTCGCCGGACGCAAAGTAGGTCCGGCGGAAGTAGAAGACGCCTTGACGTCGCACCCCGCCGTCTCTGAAGCGGCAGTCATCGGCGTCCCGGACGAGGTCAAAGGCGAAGCGATCGT
>NZ_CAJCHS010000303.1 GCF_903970205.1 Nevskia soli
AAGCGCGACATGATCTCGCACTTAGCCTTGATCCACTCCAAAGAATCGACGGACTACATGATGGAGATCCTCAAATGAAAACGCTCATACCGATCTTTATAGCTTCGGCGCTTAGTGCGCAGACGCCGTCGGTTAGTAACGCAAAGTTTGAAACACGCGCAGTTACCGGCGACGCGAAGACTTACCTTCAAGGACTAAGTCGCGAAGCCGGCCCGATGTGGATCGGCTACGCGGTCGAAAGCAACAAGTCCGATAACAACTCGTGCTGTTGGGCCGATGAATCGCGAGGCTGCTATCTGGAAGGCGATCGGGCATATGTTAGCGGCTCACGTCGAGTTAGCGGCGAGCAGACTCCATTAAAGCTGGAAGGCTCGCGCACCGCGTTCATCCTCATGCGAATAGAGCATGGCGCCATAGGCAAAATCCATCCGCTCTCGGAGAACTGTCCCGTCGACGCGGGCGGCCTTCGCTTCGTTTGGCTGACGGGGGTTCCCGCCGACGCAAGCATCGGATTCCTCAGTGGATTGATCTCGTCCGAAGGCAAGCTCGCCGATACCGCAATCCTCGCGATCTCGATGCATGCGGGCGACTTGGCCGACACCACGCTGGAACGGTTCGCGTCGGCGCCCGAGCCGGAGAAAGTCCGCGAGAAGGCCCTGTTCTGGCTGGCCAGCGCGCGCGGCGACCGCGGATTGCGCGCCCTCGAGCGCGCCAGCGAAACGGCGGCCACGGACGAGCTTCGTGAAAAGATGATGTTCGACTTCACGCTCTCCCAGGATCCGCGCGCCGTCGATGATCTGATCCGCTTCGCGCATCGCGACTCCAGCGCGCGCGTGCGATCGCAGGCCTTGTTCTGGCTCGCTCAGAAAGCGGGCGAAAAAGCCATCAAAGAGATCCGCGCTTCCATCGACAACGACCCCGATACCGAGGTCAAGAAGAAAGCCGTTTTTGCCCTACAAAACCTGCCGAATCACGAAGGCGTTCCGATGTTAATCGAAGTGGCGAAGAATAACCGCAACCCCGAAGTACGGAAACAAGCGATCTTCTGGCTGGGGCAATCCGGCGATCCGCGAGCTCTGGCCTATATCGAACAAGTACTGGAACGATAAAACTCCGGCCCCGCAATTGCTCCACTACTCTAGGAGGAATTTTGCAATGAAAAGGTTAATCTTAGCTTCGCTGCTCGCTTGCGGCACCATGGTGGCGCAGGAAGCGTCATCTACGACTCAGTCTACCGAGACCCAAACGACCAAGAGTACTGAAGTCAAGGACGGCGGACGCAAAGTCAATTCGGATTCGAGTACGACCACCACAAACTCTATGGCCGATTCGACGGGCGCGTCTTCGACCACAACGGACAGCCACGCAAAGCATGTAACAGCGAAACACAAACACAATAAGTCGACTGAAACCAAGGCGACCAGCGATTCAACGACGACCACGACGACGCCGCCCCAACAGTAGCTTCGTCAGCCCTTCCCGTGCGCGCGTTGCGCGACACTAGTACCATGAGCCAAACAATGGAGAAAGCAACCTTCGCCGCCGGCTGTTTCTGGGGCGTCGAGGCGACATTCCGCGCCACACCCGGCGTCCTCAGCACCCGCGTCGGCTACACCGGCGGCGAGGTCGAGAAGCCGACTTACAAACAGGTCTGCACGGATCGCACCGGCCACGCTGAAGCCGTGGAGGTAACCTTCGATCCCGCCAAGGTCAGCTACGAAACCCTGCTGAAGATCTTCTGGGAGAATCACGATCCCACGACGCTGAACCGCCAGGGCCCGGATTGGGGCTCGCAATATCGATCGGCGATCTTCTTTCACTCGCCCGAACAGGAAAAGGCCGCGCGAGCTTCCGTCGCCGAGGCCCAGCAATCACACAAGCGCCCGATCGTGACGCAGATCGTTCCCGCCGTCGCGTTCTGGGAAGCGGAAGATTACCACCAGCAGTATCTCGAGAAGCGCGGCATGGCGAGCTGCCACATCTAAACCACTACCGCCTCATTCTCCACCGGGTTCGTCAAGAGCCCGGAGCGGATCAGCAGCGCATCCGGATCGGGATCGCGTCCCATGAAGTCGCGGTACAGCTCGGCCGGGTCGCGGCTATCGCCCTGTGAAAGGATCTTGTCGCGGAACTCGCCGCCCACCGCGGGGCTGAAAATACCTTCTTTGCGGAAGCGCGTGAAGGCGTCCGCTTCCAGCACTTCGGCCCACTTATACGAGTAGTAGCCGGCCCCGTAACCCACCGGGCTGCCGAACAGGTGCGTGAAGCTGCAGATCGAGGCATGGTCCGGAGGTAGCGGCGCCGACGAGAAGCGCTGCAACAGCGCGCGCGAGTAATCGACCACGTCCCCGTCGCGCTCCGGCGAGTATTCGGTGTGGAGCAGCAGATCGGTGATCGCGAATCCGAGCTGGCGCATCTGCGTATTGGCGCTGCGGAAGTTGCGCGCGCGCCGCATCTTGAGGAACAGGTCTTCGGGAATGGCGGATTGGGTTTCCCAGTGCCGCGCGAACAGGTCCAGCGCATCGCGCTCCCAGCACCAGTTCTCCATGATCTGCGAAGGCAGTTCGACGAAGTCCCACGCCACGTTGGTTCCGGCCAGCGACTTGACGCCCACGCGGCTTAGCGTGTGATGGAGCAGGTGCCCGAATTCATGAAAGATCGTTTCCACTTCGCGATGCGTCAACAGCGCGGGCAGCGTGCCTAGCGGAGGCGTCAGATTGCCGCAGATCGCCCCGCTGTTCGGGATCGGTTCCCCGGTGATAAACGCGTCCATCCACGCTCCACCGCGCTTGGTCTCGCGCGGGAACCAATCCGCGTAGAAGGAGCCCAGGCGAACGCCATCGCGGTCGATGACTTCATAGACCTTGACGTCCGGATGCCACACCGGCGGCCCGGTGCGCTGCACCACTCGGATGCCGTAGAGACGCTCGACGATATCGAACATCCCGGCCACCACGCGATCGGCCGG
>NZ_CAJCHS010000304.1 GCF_903970205.1 Nevskia soli
TCGTCGTCGCCGCCGCGTTCAACAACGCCAATGGAGCCACGCAACCCGCCGATCTCATCATCACTCACGCCTATGTGGTAACGATGAATCCCGCGAAGGATATGTATCCGGACGGCGCTATTGTCATCAAGGACGGCCACATCCTCGCAGTCGGCCCCGCTTCCGTCGCGAGCAACTACTCGCCGGCGAAGCTCATCGACGCGGCGGGCGACATCGTGATACCCGGCATGATCAACGCCCATACACACGCGTCCATGACGGTATTTCGGGGTCTCGGCGACGACGTACCCGACCGGCTCCAGAAGTTCATTTTTCCACTGGAGCACAAGCTCGTTGATCGCGAAGCCGTTTATTGGGGCGCGCTGCATGGAATGGTAGAGATGGTGGAAGGCGGGGTGACTACCTTGGCCGATATGTACTACTTCGAAGATGAAGTAGCGCGCGCGGCTCGGAAAATCGGCATGCGGGGGGTTCTTGGAGAGACGATTCTCAATGCCACGGCGCCCGATGCGAAGGAACCCTACGGCGGCATTGAGTACGCCGGTAAATTCATCCGGGATTTCCGCGGCGATCCGCTGATCACACCGGCGTTCGCGCCTCATGCGCCTTACAGCGTGGATCAAGAGCACCTGCGCGTCATTCAGAAGGAAGCCGACACGCTCGACGCGCCTATACTAATGCACGTCGCCGAGATGCCTTACGAGGTCGAGTCAATCAAAAAAGACTTCAATAAGACGCCGATCGAGTACCTGGATTCCATCGGACTACTCACTAAGAGACTAGTAGCCGCTCACTGTATCTTCGCTTCGGATTCCGACATCGCCCTATTGAAAGCGCGCGACGTTGGAGTTTCCCATAACATGGTTTCGAATATCAAGTCTGCAAAAGGCGTTGCGCCGGCATGGACGATGTTCAAGCAGGGCGTTCGCGTCGGGTTAGGCACGGACGGCCCGATGAGCGGGAATACTCTCGATATCATCGGGCAGCTGGGCTATGTCGCCAAGGTACAGAAACTCGCGAATCACGACCGTAACATCATGCCCGCGATAGATGTGGTCGAAATGGCAACAATGGGGGGCGCCAGGGCCCTGCATATGGAAGACCGTATTGGCTCGCTGGAAGCCGGCAAGCTGGCGGATGTTATCGTACTTGATCGAAGCTCGACTACCATGACGCCGTTCTATGACGTCTACTCGACCCTGGTGTATGCGGCCAGCGCTCACGATGTCCGGACTACGATCATACAAGGCAGAGTCATCATGGAGGATCGTAAGATCCAGACTATTGACGCCACCGCTGTGCGCGAACAAATGCGGCGTCTTAGTAACAAGATCGCCGCTTCGGTCGCTCAGGGTGTGCAGTAACTCCGTGAAGAAACCCGCTCCCTTACGGTCGGGGCTCAGTATCTGATGATCCTACTGAGCCGCGCGCGTAAGCAAGCGGTACCTTGAGACTTCGACCACGCGCGCCCTCACCACCGGCCGATTTCACGCCGGTCGTAAGCGGCCCGCATTTCGCGAAGACGCTCGACATCGGCCCATAGATTGTCGCGTGCGGGACCGATCAGGTGGTTGTCGTTGATGATTTTCTGGATAGAGTGGATCGAACCATCCAGGCGGCCCTTGTCGAACTCGCCCACGCGCCAGCGCTCGGCAAACTTGTGCAGGTTCTTCTCCGCCTCATCCAGCCGATGGCGGTCCCCGCCAGTCACGTGCCACGAGGCGTACCCCGCGACGAGATCCGCATGAATCTTCTGGATCAGCTCTTCAACGCGGCCCGGCTGATACGGTCCGTTCGGCGCGCCATACTGCGCATTCGCGATCGCTCCGAAAGTAACCAGAGCCGCCGCAAGCAAGGTGATTCGTAGTTTGTTATGCACCAAAGTTAATCCTCCGACTTCAACATAGCAACCGCCATCTCTTCGTTGAATGCCAGCCGCATTTCATTAGTCAGGCGGAAACCCAAAGTCTCGTAAAGAGGTCGTCCCGCGGGGCTGGCGTGTAAGTGGACGTACGTGAAGCCCGCGGACTGGCACCACTCGACCGCGGTCTTCACCAGTCTTCGGCCGAACCCCCGCTTGCGGTACTCCGGCTCCGTATAGACGTTGACGATCCACGGCCGCCGCGAAACGGGCTCGCGCGGGCTGGGGTAAAAGGGCAGAATGAAAACACCCGCGCCGGATACCACCTGGCCGTCATCGGTTTCGATGAACCAACCGTGATAGTTGCCGTTTTCGATAGCTTCGGTGAAGATTGCGGTGGTCTCCTGCTCGCTCGCCCTGATCTTCTGATCCGAAAATCCGATGTCTTCGAACATCGTGCGGCGGTGGCGCAGGATAGTCGCCGTATCGGCGGCAGTGGTCTCTCGTAAGTGGAAGCCGATGTTCTTCATGTTCAGTAACGCGACGGACAGTTGGCGGGTGACTTTGTGCCGTCGACAACCACCCAGCCATTATCCGCGCCGGCATGCGTCGAGCAGTGGACATCATGAATGCCTGCCACAAAATGACCCGTATTGTCGAAGTAAGCCTGCCCGTAGGCGAATACCGGGACGTGAGCGGGCGCCGTGATCGGGCCGTCGAGGTCTTCGTTGATCACTACTTCGACCAGCTTTGTAGTTCCGTCGGGAAAAGGCGCGCTAAGTGGAAGTAAGTCGTGCGAACCATGCCTGCCGCCGCGCCGGGTTCGCGATGAACTAATGGTCATACCGCAAACCATCACGTTATCCACGGCGCGGTCCGGAGGATTAGCTACAAGACTGGCCAACTTAGCATTGACATCCGGCGAGCATGACGAAGGTACAGGCATGTCGCCGGAACGCCGCTGTGCCGCACGAGGTTTCGCGGCGTGTGTCTCTGACATGGCAACCGGCGCGGAACCGCATGCGGCCAGGAGAAGCACCGGCAGGGTCCCAGCGAGCGCTATCCATTTGATCTGCATCGCCAGACAAGTGTAGCGGACTGCCTTTCGGGAGATGCAGCGCTCATGCCATTCTGAATCAGGCAATGCAAAGCGAAACCTGGAACGCCTTCACACGGGCATTGCTGCGATGGGACCGATCCAAAGTTCACCCTTTGGTTGCAATTCGTAACACGGCGGTGGTCACTCTAACCCTGTTGACTGCGCAGATCCTGCATCAGCCCGCGCTTGGACTTGTCGCTTCGCTCGGAGCCCTCAACGTGGCTTACTCCGATGGCGTTGATGCGTACCGTCTGCGTGCGCGCCGCATGTTACTCGCCAGCTTCATTTGCGCGCTCGCCGTTTTTCTTGGTGAGATATCGGGACGCAACCATGTAGGCGCCGTCGTGTTGGCGGGAGTATGGGGATTCGGCGCCGGGCTGGTGGTCGCACTCGGCCAGACCGCGGCGGATATCGGAACCATTAGCTTAGTCACGTTGCTGGTCTTTGGCGCGCGCCCGCTAGCTCCGAAACAAGCTGCGATCGCGGGCTTACTTGCGCTCGCCGGCGGACTCGTTCAAACCGGCGTGTCACTGCTATTCTGGCCTGCGCGCCGCTTTCAACATGAACGACAGGTGCTGGCCGCCATCTACCAGGAACTGGCGAGAGTAGCCACTGAGAACGTGCACGCGGGAACTGCGCCCCTAGCCACCGCGCTCTTCTCAAACGCGCGCGAGGTTGTGTGCGGACCGTCCGGCGATCACAGTCCGGAATCCGAAACGTTCAGCTCGCTGATGAACCAGGCAGAGCGCATTCGCTTGCGGCTGCTCACGCTGGCACGTCTGCGGCGACGCTTCGAGCGGGACAAAAACCCGGCTTTGACGACGCTCGGAGAGTTCCTCGATACGTGCACGTCCTGTCTGCGCAACATTGCGAGCGCCATTTCGAAGGGCGATGGTCTATCGCAGTCCGCTGTCAACGCCGGACTTACCGACGCTATCGAAAGCGCGATCGACAATCTACGGAATGCGAACTCCTCCGAAACTACCGGGAACCCGGCATTCCGATCCGCGATGCAACGCGATGCGGCGTTGCAGATGGACGCTCTGGCCGGTCAGTTGCGCGCGGCGGGACGCCTGGCTACGGGTAAGGGAACCGGACTGCCGGTTACAGCCGGACTAGTTCCGCGAACGCCCATGCCCGGTTCCGGTTGGGCTTATCGCATGGCGATGCTGCGGGCCAACCTGAACTTTGAGTCCGTTGCATTCCGCCACGGATTGCGGCTAGCCGTCTGCGTGATGCTCGGCGATGCGATCGCTCGCAGTTTTGAGTGGCAGCGCACTTACTGGATTCCGATGACCATCGCCATCGTACTGAAACCCGACTTTCTAACAACCTTCAGCCGCGGCGCACTTAGGCTACTTGGAACCTTCACCGGACTAGTAATAGCGACCTTGATTTACTTCCTCCTTCCGGAGAGCCCGATTACCGACCTGGGGGTGGTCACCGTCTTTGTGTTGGCCCTGAGATGGTTCGGCCCCGCGAACTACGGTATTCTTACCTTCTCTGTAAGCGCGGTGGTGGTGGCTTTGATCGCGAGCACGGGTATTCCGCCCAGACAAGTGATCGTACTTCGCGGCATCAATACTCTGCTTGGAGGAGCGCTCGCGTTAATAGCCTACGCGGTGTGGCCAACCTGGGAGCAAAGATTGATCGGGGAGAACTTCGCACTCCTGTTAGATGCCTATCGTAATTACTTGCGCGAGATAAGGAACGTGTACCTGCATCCCGAGCAGAATGACTCGGACGAAATCGACCGGCTGCGCGATGCCGCTCGCCTGGCCCGTACCAACCTGGAAGCGTCTTCCGATCGTCTGATGGCCGAACCCGGCGTCGCTCTCGCGATTCGCCAGGAGATCCCGGCGATGCTAGCCAGTTCGCACGATTTCATCTACGCGGTGATGTCGCTGGAATCCGCCGCGCTGGAAGAAGTGCGGACGGAGAAGACGTGCGCGCCGCTGCTGCATAGGTACCTGGACCGGGTTGAGCTGACTCTCTATTTCCTTTCGACCGCGCTGCGCGGCGATCCCGATCATCTTTCCGAAGTAGCGGACCTTCGTGAACACCATCGGGCGCTGGCAGAGTGCGCGCAGAATAATGGAAGCCGCCATTCGCTGGCGCTGGTGGAAACGGATCGAATGACGAACGCTCTGAATACACTTCGCGAGCAGGTTCAAGAGCTAGTCAAGTTGCGCGATCAGCGGAAAGGCTAAGCCACAATCTTATAGGGCCGCATCATTTCGTTATCTTCATGCTCCAGCACGTGGCAATGCCAGACGTAGCGAAACTCGTCGCCCGGCTTAGCCGCCGCATTCTCGGGAAGGTCGAAGCGTGCGATCACGCGAGTCACATAGCCTGCATAAGTCTTAACGGTATCTTTCCACGCGGGGCGTTCGTTGGATTCCGGCCGCATCGGATTCCCGGTGAATGTCAGCTTTCCCGTCTGCATGTAAGCCAGGGTGTCGAAGGGCTGCCGGTTAAGCACCTGAAACTGGACTAAGTGCAGATGCATGGGATGCACATCACCGGTGGTATTGGCGAACGACCAGATTTCCGTCGATCCGGCTTTCGGATCTTCAGAGATCGGGTCGTCCCAATGCTTCTTATCCAGTAACCCGATCATGGTGTAGCCATCCGACGCGCGATCCATTTCGGTAAGCGCCAGCACTCGTTCGCGGACCGCATCAGCGGCGTTAAGCGGCGTAAACGGCGCGAGTGTTTCCGGGACTGAACTGGTATCTGTTCCTACCAGCGGCTTGACTACCTTGAATAACATCACGTCCGAAGGTACAACCTCGCCACCGCGCGCATAAGGAGCCGGCGCATCGTTAGTCAACGCGATAAAGGCGCCTTTGTGCTGCGAGAAATCGATGACGATATCGAAGCGCTCGCCCGGCGAAAAGATCAGATAATGCATCTTCAAGGGCGCCGGAAGTAGGCCGCCGTCCGTGCCGATCTGAATGAAAGGCGGAGCGTCGGCCGGCCTACCCGTAGGTTTTCCGGAGTTATCGGCAAGCGACATTGTGAAGTGGTAGAAGCGCGCGTTTGAGGCGTTCACCATACGGAAGCGGTACTTACGCGGCTCAACTTCAAGGTACGGAGCAGCTTTCCCGTTGATACAGATCGCGTTTCCGAAGAATTCCTGCATCCAGACGGGATGCGTGCCGTTGGCGGCGGGTGGATAGAGTAGCGCGCCGTCAGTCCGGAAGCTACGGTCCTGAATCATCAGCGGGATCTCATAATCGCCGCGAGGAAGGTTCAAGCTATCTTCCTGGGCGTCGCGAATCAGATAGAAACCCGCCAGGCCCGCATATACGTTCAGTCGAGTGATGCCAAGCGCGTGATCGTGATACCAGAGCGTTGTAGCGGCCTGTTCGTTCGGGTACTGGCAAGGATCGGCGGCGCGGACCGTTCCCTTGCGGCCATCGGAAGTTACCCAAGCGTCGGGATAGCCGTCACTGTCCGGCATAACTCGCGCGCCGTGAACATGAGTTACGGTGCGAACCTGCGGCACATCTTGTCCTTCACCGTGAATTGTGTAATCGAGCGGCAGTAGATGCTTCTTCGGAAGCTGGTTAGTCCACTTGATAGAGATCGGCTGACCTTTACGGACCTCGAAGGTAGGTCCGGGCCACATGCCGTTGTAGCCCCACATCGTAGCCGGCGGAAGGTCGCGGTGCGCCTGGTGCCGGAACGGGCGGATATGGATCGGGACGGGACCGGAATCTTTGGCTGGCCGGATAACGGGCGGAATCGCGAGCGGAGTCACGTAACTGGCGAGGGTAACCGGGGGAATCTGCTTAGGCGCCGGCCCGACCGGCAGCTTCACGCTGCCCGGCATGTTCATGTTCATGGCCGGATGCGAAATCGCCGTGGGCGAAACCGGCGACTGAGCCAATAACTCGCGCGCCGCGGCGGGACTCATGCCCGCACAAACTCCGAGTCGGAGTAAATCCCGCCGATTCATCTCTATTAGAGTATCGGTTACTTCTTACTGGATTGCGTCAAGATACGTTTTGCCGTCCAGGGGTGGTCCGGTTGCACGATTTCGCCGCCATGCCCCAGATACGCGCCGCTGGTCCCAACGGACGTTGCCTGAGAAGTGCCGGTGAGTTTGCCGTCCTCCGCAATCCCGGTAAACCGGACGGTATATGGACGGGCGCCCTGAAATTTGACATCTAACGAGATTTGATTGCCTTTGAGAGTTCCCGAGACCGGCGAAGTGCCGCGCAGATTTTGGAACGTTCCGGAAAGAACTCCGTCTTTCGACTGGAGCTTAAGGGTACATTGCTCGGTTCCGAGTCGCCCCTGCCAGGCTACTTGCCAATCGCCCGTCACATCAACCGGAGCCGATGGCAAGGTCTGCGCTTCAGAAACAGGCACCGCGAAGAAAACAAAAACAGCTAAGAAAAACATCTGCAAAAAACCAAAACGTGGACCCAAGAACACAACGTACTCCTATGGATTGATATTAGATGAAACCAGCCGGGAGAGAGCTAAATGCTCCCTCCCGGTCGGGAAATACAACGGTAGATTCCGGACTAGTTCGCCGGGAAAGTAAAGGCGTCGAAAAGGTCGTCCAAAGCGGGACTGTTAGTCGGAACATAGGGATCGGTCGCAACCGTCGGATTCGGGAAGGTATCCCGAGTCTTCGGACCGATGGTTGGCAAGCTCCAGTTGCGCTCGATGAACTTGATGATCGAGACATGGTCCGCGTAGCTGTGGTTGACGATCCCACCCATCGAGTACGGCGAGACAATCAGCAGCGGAATGCGGGTTCCATCGCCGAAGAAGTCGACCGGCTGGATGTAGCCCGAGTCATAGTAGCCGCCGCCCTCATCGAACGTGATAAAGATCGCGGTGCTGGACCACAGGCCTGAGCTTTTCACCTGGTCCACGATCTTGGTCACGAAGCCCTCGAAGAGATCGAGCTTGGACGAAGCGGGGTGACCGTCGACAAATCCGCTGGGCTTCACGATGGAAACCGCGGGCAGATTGCCGGTGGCGATGTCTTCATACAGGGTGTTCGTATCCTGGATGTGAGCCTGCACCTGAGCCGGATTCGTCATGATGTCGCTGGCGTATTGGAACGGGTTGCAGATATTGCAATAAGCATCGTACGGGTTCGTTCCGGCCGGGTCGGTTACATACAGATCCCAACCTTCGCCGAAGTAGGTGTAAGAAATCCCCGCCGCGGAAAGCACGTCCCCGATGTGCGGTTGCGAGGTTGGCGGAATGGTGTACGGCGAAAGGGGAGTTGCGAGGCCGCCATCGCCCAGGTAACCGGGATTGTAGTTATTCAACAGGTAGTAAGCGCCCGAAGTGCACCGCGGGCTGATCGGTGTGGGCAAAGACTCCAGGTAATTTACGACAGCGGGTACGCCCGGCTGACCAATGTCGGAGCAGTTGCTGTAAGTGCCGCCGGAATAGCCATCCTGATCCCACCAGTTATTCGTGCCGGGCTGTGGATTCGGGTTCTCAATCTGATTGGTCGGCGGTGTTTCGATGTTGCCGTTGCCGTCGGAATAGTACATAGCGTCGGCGTACCCGAACATAATGTGATTGGCGCCGGTTCCGCCCATCACGGATTGATGCATGTTGTCGCTTAGGGTATAGGTGTCGGCCAAGTACTTCATGTAAGGAGCGTCACCCTTCGCTACGTTGTAGAAGCCCATGGAATCGGAGCCTTCGCCCGTGGTGATATTGGTGAACGGCACAGGCCGGGGAGCGCCGTCGCCGCCCGTACCTACCATCACTTCCACCCAGGGAAAGAGGTCATTCAGGCAGCCGCTAGGATTGCCAATGGAAACCGAGGAATGCGATGCGGCGCAATCGGTCTGTTGCCACATTTGATAGAAGCGGTGAACCGGGCTTCCCGTATAGGCGTCATAACTGATCGAAGGCGTAATTGGAAACGGCCCTGATCCAAGCGTGTCTACATTCGCTTGGCGAGTGTCGACGACACCGTTCGGGAGGCCGGTGGCTCCGGTTAGCAGGTACTCGTTGTATTTGCCGGGCAGATCGGGCTCTGCCGCTTCGGCTACCGCGAGGGTTACAAACGGCGCCGGGGAACTGTCGCTGGCAACGGATGGCGCCCCGTCGGTACCGGGAGGCGGGATGTTGGTGTACGGCGATTTCGCAACCGGGCTGATGGTGAACGTTCCGACGTCCGCGGCGGCGTACTGAGTGGCGGCTTTAGCCTTCGGACCGGGGTTCCCCGCCGCGTCGATGATCCCTCTGCTCAGTAAATTCGATACGGTCTGGCCTGATTTTGGTTGATAGGTCGCGTAAACGTGATCGAAGCTTCGGTTTTCACCGATGATGACAATCACGTGCTGGATGGGGGTTGCCGCGACGGGTTTTGCCTGAGGGGCGATAGGCGGAGCCGCTTCCAGATTGGCAACCAAAGCAAAAATGCTCGTTGCTACCGCTAAGTGCTGCCTGAGTTTCGTCGTGAAGCTGGACGAAGACATTGACTTTTCTCTCCTAATTTAAAAAACTGGCGCCGAAAGGTACCGCAAGTGAAAATATCAGGTGGACCGTCACGGGAAGATGACAAAAATGTAACTTCGGAAAAAAAGATATCCACAGTCGTGAGAATCCGTACGCGAGAGAAAATCGGGCAGTTGCGCTAAGTAATCGAGGGTCCGCTAACAGCCTGTGGTAGTAGTCGAAAACACCGCTGGCTGACGCGCGCGGCTCTATAGACTCAGTACATTGCAGAGCGGCGATGGCGACGGAGCGGTTACTACGAGGGCCGCTAAGGGAGTTGCTTGAACGCCGTCACTGTGACGGAACGATGATGGGAGGCGACGACGGGTGGTCCGCTGGAAGAATTTCGTTCGCGGTAACGCCGGGCGGGCAGGGCGGCAATGGCGTTTCCGAATAGTAGTTCAGCCCATATTGCCAGGTTCGGGTGATGGGGCCCACGCAAAAAGCTCGTTTAGGTTCGGGTAAGCGGCTCCATAAGCTGCGCGCGGACGCGAGGCGGTCGACTCGTGGAAGCGCCGCGGCCTCAATATAGATCCAGCCGGCGCAACTTAGCGCGAACCACAGTATAAGTGCGCGATCCCGAGGCAGGTATAGCAACACAACCGCGATCGCGATAGCCGCGGAGATCGACCAGTAGACCGTGGAGTCAATGATCAAGTTGGATGTAAGTGCAGCTTGTAATCCGACTTCTAATGCGGCCGGCAGAAATTTCGTAATCATCGGCAGCACAGCCAGCGACAGCGGTGACAATGCCAAAGCAACCGCAAGCCATCGTAACCCAAGCTCGCGCGCGGCATCGAGGCCGGCCGCGGCCAGCACGCAGATTAGCGGCAGCAGCGGAAGAATATACCCGGCAAGCTTATTCCGTGAACCCGAGAAAAAGATAACTCCCCAGATGGATAGCGCCGCCAGAAATTGACGCCGCCGATCGTGATAGATGTGCCTCGAAAAAGCAAAGAGGGCGAGCGCGCCCGAAGGGAAGAACGCGAGAAATAAGACCGGCAGATAGAACCACCACGGCTGCACATGTCTTAGTTCAGGTGAACTGAATCTACCCATTTGATGGTGAACGAAGAACACAGAAAAAAACTGGGGATTGCGCAACTGGCAAAGTACATACCATGGCAGAGTTATCGCGGCAAATACAATGAACGGGACTGGTTGAAGCCAATTCCGCCAGTAACGTCGTCCGAACCATAGAAAAGGGATCGCCAATACGACCGGGACCAGACCTTTGGCCAGCACGGCGACGCCCAGTAGTGCGGCCGCGCCAGTGATCGATGCCGGGCGTCCCTCGGTCGCCGGCAGCAGCAACAAGATCGCCGCGCAAAAGGTAACGGTTAGTGGGATGTCGGTAACCGATGTGTGCGCGAAGCCGACCCACATGGCCGAAGTCGCCAAGAGCGCGGTAGCGGCGGCGGCCACAAACAGGTTGAACTCTTCGCGCAGATACCAGAAGTAGAAAGCAAGAAACGCGACCGCCAGAAGCGCTACCGGCAGACGCGGGGCGAGTTCGGCGCCGAGCCCGAGTTTGAACGCCGCGGCATCCATCCAATACAGCAGCGCCGGTTTCTCAAACCACGGCGCGCCCCATAAGCGAGGGGTAATCCAGTCGCCCGACTGAGCCATCGCGCGGCCTATGGAAGCGTAGCGCGGCTCGTCCGGCCCGACCAGGCCGAAGCGGGTCAACCCAAATAGAGTAATGAATACAAACAAAGCCGCGGCCGCCAAGGCGACCAGCCGTTTCCCGTAACGCTGCACGTACTTGAAGTATGGAACGGGAGCTATGTCCTATATACTTGCTGCCACCTGGTTTCGAGAACGAACCAGATTCAAAGGGACATGTTCATGTTTCGCGCGTTCGCAGCGATTTCATGGTTCACTACCGCGGTATTCACCACTGTGGCGGCCGCGGAGGTTAACGGCCTCTGCGATACGGGCGAAACCACCCGAACTCCCTCCGGATGCAGAGGACAAGCTTCACCAAAGCATGGGTGGACACGCCCTATTCCGTCCCGCCGGCGTGGCTTCCGAACAGCGTTCGTTCCGCCTCCGAATGGATCACTCCTTATGACGGAGAAGGCAACCAAGCCGAAGGCTGGTATGTCTATATAACTCCGTTTCACGTCCCGTCCGCTCTGCCCGGCGGCATCTCACCCACGAGCTTGACCATCAGCGGCCGCTTCGCTTCGGACAATGAGGTCTATGGTTTTTCCTCGCGACCCCAGCCGGCGGCGGTTCTTGCGGGTCAGCGACAGGCTTGCCGCTGCCATTCGGGCAATACTCTGAGTGGACGAACTTCAGTTTTACCCATCCGATCGCCATAATTCCTGACTCCGACTTATTCCTCTACATCCTGGTTAGCAATGCGTACGACACTAAGCGGCGCATGGCGCCCGCCGAAGCGGCTCACGATCCGCCTATAATTAAAATCGGTGTTCCTCCCCGCGATTTTGTTGTTGTTCGTTGCCGATGTGCGCGGTTGCGTCTGCGATCCGACGCATCCCGACACAATGGCCGGCCGGGAGTGCAGCCTCACCCTGGTGACGATGGGCCAGGGGCTCGCGTCGCCGGTCTTTTTCATCAAAGACTCGAACCCATCCAAGGCCAACCGGCTGCTGGCCATCCCGCACTCGTTTCACCATACGCTGGATGACATGACTGCGGCTGAGCGGACGGCGTACTGGAAAGCCGCGATCGCCAAAGCGCATGAAGTCTGGGGTGACGATTGGGGGATCGCGATCAACAGTCTGGCGAAGCGCTCGCAATGCCAGCTGCACGCTCATATCGGGAAACTGCTCGCCACGGTGGATCGCAGCGGCGGCGTGCTGGTGGCACGCCCGGAAGACATTCCGGTGCCGCCCAACGGCGATGGCATCTGGATTCACCCGGAAGGTGTAATGTTCCGCGTGCATGTGGGCGATCCATCTCCGGAACTCGGACTTATGAGGTAGACGGAAATCGAATATGGGATTACTCGAAATAGCGCCGCTGCCGACTGCGGAAAACTCGGCCATTCACCTTCATCCGCGCGATAACGTGGCGGTGGCGCGCGTCCCGTTGGCGAAGGGAACACGCCTCGAAATCGATGGCGTGAGTGTGACTGCCACGGATGCGATTCCCGCCGGCCACAAGATCGCCCTCGCGCCGATCCGGGCCGGGCAGCCCGTGGAACGCTATGGCCAGACGATTGGCCGCGCGCGCGTTGCGATCGCTACCGGCGCCCACGTCCACACGCACAATCTGGCCTTCGAAGAACTCGAACTTCATTATGAGTTCCCCACCGGAGACACTGCCCCGCCCCGGCCGCGCCGCGATGCGCCGACATTTGAAGGCTACCTGCGGGAGGACGGCCGCGCGGGAACCCGGAATTACCTGGCCGTCGTTGCCGCGAGTAACTGCGCCGCGCACACCGCCGAGCAGATCGCGGCCAGTTTCGCGGACGAAACCCTGCCCGCCAACGTGGATGGCGTGGTCGCGTTTCCGCATGGAGAAGGCTGCGGTCATTCAATCGGCCCCGACACGCGCCAGTTGCAGCGCACGCTCGCAGGCGTTCTCGACCATCCCAATGTGTCGGCCGCGATCATCCTCGGTTTGGGTTGTGAGGTGAACCAGATCGATCACTATCTAGGTCCGAATGCGCCTCAATCGAAGCGGCTGGTCGGATTGACGGTCCAGGGAAGCGGCGGAACCCGGGGCGCCGTAGAAGCGGCCCGGCGCGAGATCCGCAAACAGATTGGGCAAGCCGCGTCGGAAAAGCGTGTCAGTATCCCGGCTTCGAAAATCGTGCTGGGACTAAACTGCGGCGGCTCCGATTCGTTCTCCGGCATCACCGCGAATCCGGCGCTGGGGTTTTGTTCGGACATGCTCGCTGAGATTGGCGGGACGGCGGTGCTGGCCGAAACCACCGAGATCTTCGGCGCTGAGCATCTGCTGGTTCGCCGCGCGCGCAATCGTGCCGTTGCCGAAAAATTACTCAGCTTCATCGCCGGATACAAGGCCTATCTGCGCCAGTTCGGCGGCAGCTTCGACGACAATCCTTCGCCCGGCAATAAAGAAGGCGGTCTCACCAACATCCTCGAAAAATCGCTGGGCGCGGTGGCCAAGGGCGGAACGTCACCGCTGACCGATGTGGTCGATTACGCCGAGCGCGTGCGCACGCCCGGCTTCGTTTTCATGAACACGCCGGGCTACGATCCTGTCTCGCTCACCGGGTTGGCAGCGGGCGGCTGCAACCTGATTGCGTTTACAACGGGACGCGGCAGCGCCATCGGTTTTCCCTCGATTCCGGTGATCAAGATCGCCAGTAATTCGTTCACCTTCAACCGCATGCGCGACAACATGGATGTAAACGCCGGATTGATTGCCGATGGAGAGCGATCCGTCGCCGAAGTGGGCCGTGAGATTTTCGATCTCGTGCTTCGCGTCGCCTCCGGTGAACGCACCCGCAGCGAGGTGCTGGGCCACCACGAGTTCGTGCCTTGGCGCATCGGGCCGGTAATGTGAGGCGCTCGATTCCGATGCGAACAGCTCTGCTTCTGCTTTGCACTGCAACGCTTTGCGCTGTGACGTTGCTCGCTCAATCCAAGATCGCTCGGTCCAAACCCGCGGCCAATCGACCGATTGCGGGACCGTCCGCCTTCGATAAGTCACAAATGGAAGCTTACGTCCGCCATCTTTTTGTCTGGCCGCCTCCGATTGAAATTACCGTGGACGATCCGAAGCCATCCCCATTGACGGGTTTCAAGGAGGTGACGGTCCACGCAACCCAGGGTGAAGCGCACCAGGACGAAACCTTCTATGTGTCGGCGAATGGGCGTCAGATTCTGCAGGCGTCCATCTATAACATCACCGAGAATCCGTTTCACGACAATCTGTCCAAGATCAATGTGGAAGGCCGTCCCAGTCTGGGAACGCCGGGCGCGCCGGTCGTGATTGTCGAGTTCAGCGATTTCCAGTGTCACTTCTGTAAGGAAGAGGCCAAAGTCTATCGCGAGAACCTCAAGGACTTTCCGAAAGAGGTACACTTTTATTTCGCGGATTTCCCGCTCGAAAACGTGCACCCGTGGGCGCGGGCGGCGGCCATCGCGGGGCGTTGTGTTTATCGGCAGAACGCGGACGCATTCTGGAAGTTCCACGACTGGATCTTCGACAATCAGGAGCAGATTACGCCGGAGAACCTGCGGCAGAAAGTAATCGACTGGGGCACGGGTACCGGCCCCGATGCGGGGCTCGCTGCACTCGATATCACCCAGCTAACGTCCTGCATGGATACAAAAGCGACCGACGCCGAGGTTGAAACTACGGTCAAAATGGGAAAGGCTCTCGGCATCGGGTCCACTCCGACTTCTTACATCAACGGGCGCCCGATGGTAGGGGCGAATCCCTGGCCGGATTTGAAACGAGTAATAAATTTTGAGGTCGGATATCAGGAAACCGCTCACAACGCCGGTGAAAATTGCGGTTGCGACGTCAGAATTCCGAAATTCGGAGTAAGATAGCATCTGTAGGGTATCTGCCTTTCCGCCGATAGATTATTTGTGAGCTATGCGAGCTAATTCCGAGTCTGCCGCCTTTTCCGAGACTCAGGCGTTACCACCGCTAATTTTGCATCCGTTCGCGCCTGCAGATAGCGTAGAAAAGCTTATGGATGGCTCGCGCGCCGCGCTGATGCTCCACGGGCTGCTTCCGAGTTCCGGAGGAAGCCGGGAGCGGCTGGAAGAAGTTCTAGTCCGGTCGCGAATCCAGGAATTGCGCATGCTTTATTTCCTGGGCAAGGATGTGCTGCGTTGGATGGAACAGTGCGTCGATTTCGCGATGCGAACCCCCGGTCTGGATAGAAAGGGCTACCGCAGCCAGACGTTCGCCGCATTTCTTATCGATCACACGCCGGATGCGATGGTGAAGAAACTACAGGTCTGGGGAGTTTCGGACCACCGATCGGTATTTTCCCGCGCCATCGGCCTTTCGTGTTCGTTTGTTACTCCGCCGGACCTGACAATAATTTCTCCGATGTTTCTAGAAAATTACCACCGGTTTCTTGATTTTCTATATATTTCTTATCAAAATCTGGAACCGTTTACCGAAGCGCTTGAGAATGAATTCTCGATCGAAATGTTCGCCAGCGGGGAATACTCGAACAAGCTCTCGGCTGAGTGGGTGGGCCCGGTCGTCTGATTTCCGGCCCGTTTTTTCACGGCTTTTGCGGCGCGGTGCGAGGGCTCTTAAACGGCTGCGCGGGCTCGCGGTAATTCCTCCACTTCCAGTCGACTGGCAGCTGCATGATCGCGCGCCAGCGAGGGAAGCGATTCATTCGTATCCTCGACGGCATAGAGCACGGCCGCCAGTTTCGATGTCACGAGTTCCGGCCGGTGGTGGAAGCGAACAGCCTCGACAATCGATTCCGGAAAGCTCCACCGCTCCAGGACATCCGCGCCGAGCTCGGTATGATCGGCGCCGGTGGACAGCATCTCGGCATAAATCGTGGGGAACCCCAATTCTTCCCATTGACGAACTCCGAGAGCCGCATCGGAAAGCTCGAACGCGAGGCGGCCGATGTCGTGCACCAGGCCGGCGAGATAAGCCTCTCCCGCATCGGAGTTCGAATCACCGGCCAGCGCTCCGGCATTCTCGGCCGCCTGCAAGGAATGTTCCCAAAGGTCATGGAGTTTGACGGACGCGAAACAGGTCCGGACGGCAGCGGCCGCGATGTGGTTAGCTGCCGCAATTGTACCGACGCGCATCAGTGCGCCGGAAAGAGAGTTCACTGCGGCCGAACCTCCCAACGCGCCACTGTTGGCTAGCATGACGATCTCGCCGGCAAGCACCGGATCTTTGCCGAGAGCCCGTTCTATCTCGCGGCGCCCGGCGTCCGGGTCCCGCGCGAGACGAAGCGCTTCCATTGCCGCTTTCGGGAAAACGGGTAGCGCGTTGGCGGCGGTGTCAACGTTACGTCTTGCGACTACCCAGGAGCTTCGTATGGTCCGAACGAAACTCGGCATCAGCATGCCCGAATCGAGAAGCTGGTTTACGGATTCCGCAGTACTTTCGTCCTCATAAGGGAGGTTCTCCATCTGCTCGTCGAACAAGTTCGCGGAATCGAGGATCGCAGCGAACTCCGCGGCGTGCGGACTGGACGGCTTCCTCTTCCCCCGCCAGACCGCGACGATTTCCGCGGCATCCGGCGGAACCACCTTCGACGATTCGAACGACTGCGGAGGGAAGCCTAAGTCGGCCAAAAGTCTGGCAGCCATCGGCACGCCGGTTACTTCGGCTTGAAGGTGATGCAGCAATCCCGAATTTCCGACAGCTTGCACCTCCGGCGCGGAGAAGCCACTGCGCGAGGCGACGAACGCCGCTAAGGCCGCAACGCGGCGCACATGCGCGGCCAAACCGGGCTCGCGCGGAAGAAACGCTTCGAATGATTGGATTTCACGTGCTGGGTGCCGCGTCATCTTCTGTCTACGTAATTGTTATCGGTCAAAACGCAATGCGCATTAATGCGACCGAAATCTTTTTCGGGCAAAGTGAACGGTATCGTACGTTTCGGGTACTTCCGTAACGGTTCGCCCCAGGATCACGTACCTGCTGCCCTGACCTGCTACGATGATGGATTGTCAGGTTCCGGGCTTCGTGCAATGGGTGGCTGCAAACCCCGCCAGGTCCGGAAGGAAGCAACGGTAGTGGTTTAACTTGTGTGCCGCGGATCACCCGGGGCCTGGCAGATTCTCTTCCCCTTTTCCCATGTACCAGGTAATCGCCCGTAAGTACCGGCCGCAGTCGTTCGAAGACGTGGTCGGACAAACCCACGTCAAGACCACGCTGCGTAACGCGATTGCCATGAAACGAATTGCGCATGGGTACATCTTCTCAGGTCAGCGCGGGACGGGAAAGACCACAATGGCACGCATCCTCGCGCGATGCCTGAATTGTATTCAGGGCCCGACGCCGAACCCGTGCGGCGTCTGCGCCAGCTGCACGGAGATTGCCGCCGGGGGCGCGGTGGATGTAATCGAGATCGACGCAGCTTCCAACCGCGGCATCAATGAGATGCGCGAGCTGCGCGAAAACGTGCGGTATCAGCCCTCTCGCGATCGCTTCAAAATCTTTATCATCGATGAAGCGCATCAGATTACAACCGAAGCCTTTAACGCGCTGTTGAAGACCATCGAAGAGCCGCCGTCCTGGGCAGTTTTCATCCTCTGCACCACGGAATCCCACAAGATTCCAGCAACCATCGCGTCGCGGTGTCAGCACTTTAGCTTTCGATCGGTAGACTTCGACGAGCTCGTTGAGCGGATGCGCTGGATCTGCCGCGAGGAGGGCGTCGACGCTGATGACGAAGCGCTGGCCGTGCTGGCTCGCGCGGGAGAAGGCAGCGTTCGCGATTCGCTGTCAGCTTTGGACCAGGCGATCGCGAGCTCCGGATCGCGTTTGGAAGCGGCTGACGTCCGCGCGCTACTCGGCGCGTTCTCCATTGATCGATTCGCCATTGTGGCGGAGGCGCTCGCCAAATCGGATCCGCAGCCAATGCTCGATCTGGTCGACGATCTGGAGCGCAGCGGCGAAAACCTGCAGCACTTCGCGCGGGAGTTGTCGCGCTATCTTCGCAATCTGATGGTCGCGCGGATTGCCGGTGAGGATACGCGTTTGGTAGCGGCATCGGCTAATGAGCGCGCTGAACTTGTCCGGGCCGCCGCTTTGTTTTCAGAGCAGGATCTCACGCGGTACCTGAACCTGTCCCTGGAGCTTTACCGGGACCTTCAGTTCTCGCTTCAGCCCCGGTTTCATCTTGAAGTCGGGCTGCTGCGCCTGATTTATGCCGGCCGTCTGCAACCCATCGAAGAAGCGCTTGCGGCCTTAGGTGGTTCGGAAGAGCCGGTTGAGGCGAAGCCGGTTGCGCCTCCGATGTCAGCGTCGGCCTCCGCACCCGCGCGCCGGGCGCCGACGCCGTTCGAACT
>NZ_CAJCHS010000305.1 GCF_903970205.1 Nevskia soli
GAGCACGTTGAACGAGTCTTCGGGACGGAGTCGCTTCAACAGCGTTTCGCAAGCGGTGAAGCTGCGCTCCAACTTGTCCCATTGCATGGAGAGCGACGTGTCGAAGAGCGCGATGATCGTGCGTCCGGGCTGTTGATTCGCCGCCGCAGGCGGCGCTAGCAATGCGCGCGCGCCAAAGAATCCGTCGCCGGCATCGCGTTCGGTAATGACACGCAGCCTGTTCGAGTCGCTTGCCGCGTAGGTGAAGCCGAAGGAGAAATCCTCGGTCAGCGCGACGTTCGTGCCTGAGAAATTCGCATGGATTAGATTGGCGCTCTTGTCGCGAATCTGCAGCGGATACGCTTTGCCGATCCCAGCGAAATCCTGGATTGCGTGCGCGCTCTGCAATGTGATCGTTGCGTTCAAACTGCCCGCCGTTATCGCGCTGTAAACGTCAGGATGGATTGGAACCGCAAGCACCGATCGCAGACCCTCGACGCCCACGGGCTCCTGGTATTCGATCTCGATGCGCTTGGTTCCCCACGCGGGAACCGGCACGATTTTCGCGGTAAACAGCGCGTTGCGGCGCGCCTCATCCGCCCCGCGCTCGCCCATCTGCAGCAGCCCCGGGTCGATATTCTGAGCTTTGATCTGCTCGTACAACTCGCCCGCGCGCTTGCGTTCCAGAATCACGCCGGGAATGCGCGTCACATCGTCCCAAACCGCGAAATCTGACACAGCCGCTCCGGAGGGAAGCGCGAAGTGGTACTCGCCTTCCTGCACCATGCCGGTCCGGTTCGCGAAAATCTCCCGCATGCGGATGCGCGCCGTACCGTTGTCGACAAACACGTCGATGGACATTTCCTGCAGCGCGAATATGGCCGGATCAGGTGCTTCATGACCGCCCGGAATTAGTACTCCGGCATCGGCGAAAAGCGCTCGCGAGGTGATTAACAGTAAAGCCCAGCGCTTCACGGGAGCACCTGACTTTCCAGCCGCACGACGCCGTTATCCGTTCCGACATAGAGTCCGTTATTCGCGAACGCCAGCGCGGTGACGTTTCGAGAAGGTAGACCGTAGCTGAACTTCTGCCACCTGGCGTAATGATCAAGTACTAACAATCCGTCGTCCAGAGTTCCAACGAAGACGCGCCCGTCAGCGACCAGCATCGCGTTTGGATTTACCACGCAGCGCGGCATATCGGGAAAGGTATGCCAGATACCCGACTTATCCAGCCGCATCACACCGACTCCATAAGTGCCCGCCAGCCAGTCATCTCCGTCCCGCACGACCGCGGTGATCCAGTTATGCTTCAGACCGGAGTTAGCGGTCGTATAGTTCGCGTGTATCAGGTCGTAATTGAGTACCGATAAGCCGCCTAAAGTTCCGGCCAGCACTTGATTACCGGCGACACCCAACGCATACACATGGTTATTTACCAGACCATTGAATACATACACGCTATGTACGCCGCCCGAATCGAGAAAGGACAGGCCGGCCGGAGTCGCAGCGATCATCCCGCCGCTAGTAAATGCCACGTCGGTAACATGGTCCGCAATCAATCCGTTCCTGCGCCCTAAGACTTGTTTCTGATCGGTGTTCTCGAACAGCACCAGCCCGTTCGCGGTAGCTACGGCGGTGCGTTCGCCGGAGGTCACGATGCGATTAATGCAGAAGAGATGATCGTCTTCGAAGTGCCGCGAGATCGTGCGATCGCTCGCGAGTACATCTAACCCGCGATCGAAATAACCCGCCCAAAGGCGACCGGATGGGTCAACGGAAAGCGCCGAGATATGGCGATCGGTCAGGGAACCAGCGCTGCCACTTACTACGGATTCCCATCCGCTCGCAGATTCGCGGTATAACGCCTTTGTCGTAAGTGCGTACCTAACTCCGCCGGATTCCACCAGACGCTCAATCGGTTCCGTCGTCAACGCCGCTTCTGTGTCGAGCGGCCGATGCCTATCCTTTGAGACCGCTACCACACCCTCATCTTCCGTGCCGATCAAGAGTCCGTATTGGTCCGGTAACAAAGCGCGCGCGAAAACGCCATCGCCCACTACGCGCGTCTTTCGTCCCGCCTCGAAAACAGCTACGCCGAGCGGCGTCCCCGCGTAAGCGGTTTCACCCGACACGGCCAGCGACAGAATCTGCGGGTCGGAAAGCTCATCCTCTATATGTTCCAGAGCGCCGGCGTGCAGATGCCATAAACCTTCGGCCAGCGTGCCGATCCAGAGATCGGTACTCGACCCCGCTAACGCCGTGATGTGCAACGTTTCCAAAGCCGGATCGAGCATGGAGAGCGTCTGCCCGTCATAAACTCCAACTCCATTCGTCTCCGTCCCGAAAAGTAGCCGCCCGTTCACAGTCAGCAGCGCGGTTAGCCTCCTTAGCGAGGGCTTCGCCGGAAGTACTTGCCGCATACGCGAGCCGTCATAACGAAGCAGGCCTTCACCGCGCGTCGCGACATACAGTTCGCCGCCGAAAGTAGACAGCGCGATCAGTTCCCCGGCCGGAAGTTCCAGGCCGACGCGCCACGTTTCCGAAAGGTCAGAGCCGCGGTAAGCCGAAAGCGCATTGGCGCCCGCGATAAATGTCCTTCCGTCGTAGACAGCGATGTCGCGGAACGAGGGAGTAACCGCGATCGGCTCGACTCCCGTCAGCGCGTGCCGGTCTAGAGAAGTTAGGGCAAACGGCACGCGTCCGCCGGCGGCAACTTCCGCCGCGGCGTCCGTCATGGCGCGATGCGCGCGCCAGAAAGTAAATGAAACTGAAGCAATGAGGATCGGAGGAATGGCCGCCGCGAGGATCGTCCCCCGGCGGAAGAGTAACGGCACTTAGAGCACCCGCTGTGAGAGTAGCGGTTCCTGCGCCACAGTCAATTGCAGTTCTGTCGATCGGTCGCTTTTGAGGTTTGTACCTCATTATTTTGGCAGTGAAAGGCGAACATAACATCTCGTGGGAGTAACCGCTTGCTTACGCGCGCGGCTCAGTAACACCGACGCGGCTCGTAACACTGAATCTGCTGAGCCGCGCACGTGAGTAAGCGGTGCTTTCGGGTTGCTAAGTAAGTTATGGGAGCAAGTTGCGCCGGCTGCGGATGTGCGGTAGGAAAGCTTCGGCGAGTAAGTAACCGCTCTCATCTCCTCTAAACCTACTAATTCGCATCTGCTCGGGATAGAAACGGTCCGGCGTCTGGGAGGCATGCGCGTAACAAGCCGCGCGGAGACGCGGCTCCACGCTCGAGATATCGACATACTCGGTCGGCGAGAACATGAAAGTATCTTCACCTACTTCGTAATAATAGAGCGCGAACTTCTTTCCACCGCGCAGAAAGGTATCGTGTACCAGGGAAGAGATCGCAACATGATCGCGATGCTGATCCACCGGCCAGTGCGTGAACACCACATCCGGCTGCTCCGCTTCCAGCACTTTCCGGAAATCGTCGTAATGCGCATTGTCGAGAACCGCGTGCCCATCGCATTGCCCGGCAAACAACGCCCGCGCCCGAAGGATCCGGCAAGCCTGCTGCGCCTCAGCGGTTCGAACCGTACTGCCCGGATCACCAGCCGAGGCCGGGCAGCTTTTCTCGCCGTGATTCAGATACAGCAGCACGACCTCGTGCCCCCGGTCGGTATAGCGCGCGACCGTCCCGCCGCAGCCATACTCCGGGTCGCCCGGATGCCCGCCGGTCACAACAACCTTCAGCTTCGCCGTCTGCGCGAGCAGCGGCGCCGCGGCCAGCCCCAACAAGAAATCACGACGCGTGCCCATCGCCCTCCTTCAACGTCAGAATGCGATCGCCCTTCACATCCTTGTACGTTTCGCGCAACCCGCACGGCCACCGAATCTCCACCGAATCCGCCTGAACCGCGGCCCCCAGTCCGAAGTGCAGCCGCAGGTCGTTCTGCGAATAGAAGCTGGATTGCCCCAGCACATCCTGCCGCTGCCGCCTGCCGCCCGCCGTCAACACTACTGAAGCCCCGATCGCGGACCGGTTCGACTTCACCCCGATCAGCTTCAACTTCAACCAGTGATTCCCATTCCGCAGCTCGTTCCGCAGGAGCGACGGCGGCTCATTCATATTCATCACCAGCATGTCGATATCGCCGTCATTATCGAAATCGCCGAACGCGCAACCGCGGCTGGCATGCCGGTCCGTAACACCCGC
>NZ_CAJCHS010000306.1 GCF_903970205.1 Nevskia soli
TTGGGCGTTATATGAGCGGCAATTCAACGCGCTCATACGAGAACGGCGGATAGAGGAAACTTCCCGGGAGATGTTGGACGGAGGTTGTTTACTCTGCAGCGAAGAAACGCCGGAGCACTGTCACCGGCGATTAGTTGCCGAGTATCTTCAGCAGCGATGGCCGGATGTCGAGATTGTCCATCTGGGCTAGACCGCTCTCGGTAGAATTCGTGTGTTACTGAGCCGCGACCGTGAGGGAGCCGGTTTTGTCTAATCCGGGAAGTCGCGCCCGTTCTTACCCGTCCCGCACAGCTCGGCCCAATAGTCCGCGTGCTCGGTCCATTCGGGGTTCTCAATCCCGGAAATATGCAGTTCGGAAATGTTCAGCTTGCCGTGGCCGTACACACAAATGTATTCGGTCTTGGGCCGTCCGAATTGCAGCATCTTGCTCCACGATCCGGTCAGGATCGGCATCCGTAAGCGGCGCAGGCAAACCCGGCAGCGGTAGCGCTGGTCCAGTATACAGAGATAAACCAGGCCGATGCCGAGCAGAAAAATTAAGCCCGCCAGCGCCGTGTACGGAAGGTCATACCCGAACTGGTAATTGTTGATATGGAACAGGGGAGTTCGCGGGGTCCAGAAGCGATTCACTGACCACAGCAGGCCGCTGACGATCGCACCCGCGGCGAGTAACTTCGCAGCCAGGAAACTCCAGTACCGCATGAACTGTTTGACACTCGCGAACATGGGAAGGTTCCCGATAATCAGACGCGTCAGCTACGGAAAAGATTCCGTGCAATGAATAGCACGTTGGCGGGGCGCTCGGCGAGCCGCCTCATGAAGTAGGGGTACCACGCTTCGCCGAACGGCACGTACAAGCGCATGCGGTAGCCGGCCCTGTTGATACGAGTTTGCAGGTCGCGGCGAATCCCATACAGCATCTGAAACTCAAAACGCTCCGGCGGTATGTTTTGTTCCTGAACGAACGTCAAAAGTTCCTCGATGATGCGTTCGTCGTGCGTGGCCAGACCCGGATAGTTGCCGTCCGTCAGCAGCTTCTTCGCCAGTTTCACGTAATTGCGATCCACCGCGGCTTTGTCCTGAATGGCGACGCTCGGCGGCTCCAGGTAGGCGCCTTTACAAAGCCGCACGCGAATGCGCCGCCGGTTGAGATCTTCGATGTCCGCTTCGCTGCGTTTCAAATAGGCCTGAATGACCGCGCCGCACGATTTGGTTTCCGCATAGAGATCGTAAACCAGATTCAGCGTGCGCTCCGTGTACTCGCTCGATTCCATATCGACCCGCACGAAGTTGCCGTTTTTCGCCGCCTCGCATACCAGTTCGCGAACATTCTGCCGGCACGCGTCCTCCGATAGGTCGATGCCGAACTGCGTCAGCTTCAACGACACGTTGCCTTTGATGCCGCGCCGCTCGATGGCTTGAATGCACCGCATGTACATATCGCGGCAGGCCGCCGCCTCGTCCATCGAGGTTACGTTCTCGCCCAGGTAGTCGAGCGTGATCATCAGCCCGTCTCGATTGACCTTTTCGCAGGCATCCAGCGCTTCGTCGAGCGTACTACCGGCGACAAACCGGCTGGAAAAGCGGTGGGCCGATCGGGAGGTCTCCATGAACTTGCGGAGATTGCGGTTGCTCGAAAGGAATAGAAAGACGCTACGCACGGTGGGCTCTTTTGATCATACGGGGAAGGTCTTGAGCGATCAATGCGCAGGTCTAGCAGCCCGTGCTAGTAGTCGAAAAACACCGCTTGCTGACGCGCGCGGCTCAGTCAATTCAGTACGTTACAGAGCCGCGACGGTTAGGGAGCGGTTATTACCACGGGCTGTTAGCGCACGAACACGCGAAACCGCGTAACGGTTCGGAAGCCGAGGCGCTTGTAGAGCGAGAGTCCGCTCCTGGTCGATTGCAATACGATCGGCCGATTTCCGTGCTCTCGAATCTCCTCCGCGATGCATTGCCGCATCAGCGACTCGCCATAGCCGCGCGATCGATATTCGGGTAGCGTTGCCAGGTTATAAAGACCAATCGCGCCGGCTGAGACTACGGTTGCGGCGGTCGCGACCGCCTTGCCATCCGCATATCCGACCCAGGCGCGGAACTTCGTGCGTGCTGTCCCCCGCTGGTCGAACACTTCGGAAAACCAGTCGAGCGGCACTCGAAAACAGGACGAGCCGATCTCCCTGAATTCCTGAAGCACGGCGCCGCGATCGATCGGCCGCGGTTCACAATCGGGCAGAGGGTGCCCAGCGGGCGGCAATGCGAGCGCGATCATGCCCGGCATCTCCGTCGCGCATCGCAAGTCGTGCCTGGCGAATGCCTCTCCCGCCCGCCGCACGGCGCCGGGTTGCAGGAAACTGTCGCACAACCAGAACGACCATTTCAGGCCTGCTTTGCCAAAGTGCAGATCGGCGCTGATGGCCCTTCGCTCCAGCTCTCCTTCGCTCAGAACGGGACCGGAAAGGAAGGCCCCGTTGAACATTTGGAACCGCACGCCCAATGAAATGAGTTCGATACCGCTCACTATACGGACGAGCGATGCATCGCGCTCCGATGCGAGTGCGCGAAAGCACGCCCGCAAATTTTCGTCCACCAGCTCGGCTTCAGTCACTGGAGCCCCGCGTCCCACGATTAAAATTCTCAATTTCCTCAGCAAAATCGCGGTTTTCGAGCATTTCTCTCTTTACTTCAATCTACCCGTTCCGTATCATTGTTACGGTTCTAATACTCAGGGCCAATGCCGCAACCATGGCCGCGTGAGCGCCGGGCGGCGTCGGAGGCCCCTGCGAATCCGCAACCGGTGTGTTGCATGGAGGCATAATTGGCAAACTCGAGAATGACGCAGACGCAATTGATGAGATCGCTGGCTGAGCAGTGCGAGGTCCCGAGCAAGACCGCTCGGATGATGCTCGATCACCTCGGAGAACTCGCGATCAGCGAGGTCAAGAAAAACGGTGTCTTTGTCCTGCCGGGCATTGGACGCCTCGTTCGCGTCGAACGCAAGGCCCGCATGGGGCGCAACCCCGCAACCGGCGAGACGATCAAGATCCCGGCCAAAAAGGTTGTGAAGTTCCGCGTGGCCAAGGCGGCCAAGGATGCCATCGTGCCGCCAAAAGTTAAGAAATAACAGGCATTGCATGGAAAACCCCGTGCCGGTCCAATCACGGACGGCACGGGGCCGCTAAGATCCTCAACCGCCCAAATTTAAGGGCAACGCTGGCTAACGCGCGCGGCTCAGTAAGTTCAGTAAGTTACGGAGCCGCGACGGTAACGGAGCGGTTACCCCGGGCTGCTAAACCTCTGTCTTTTTCTCCTCGGGCTTAACCGTAGGCTCGTCCTTAACGGACTGTTTGAAGCTCTTGATGCCTTCGCCCAGACCCTTCGCCAGATCCGGTATTTTCTTGGCCCCAAAGAACAGAACGAGCAGCAGAATGACGAGAAGCAAATCCTGTCCGCGCAGCAACAACAACACCGGCGCGTGTACATCAAAGGACATGTGAGTCCTCCTTTACCACTTTGATTGTAGGGAGGCTTCCGAATCGAGTCAACCGGGCGCACCGGGTCTCGGTATATGCTTAAGGACTAAATTATGCAGCCCGTCCCTGCCAATCAACAACAATCCCTCGTCAATCGCCTGACCGAAGCGTGCGGAGGCGCCTACACGCCCGAGCAGCGCCGAAAGTATTTCATCACCGGACCCCAATGGGCAGCCGCTTACGCCGGACAGGCGCTTTTCCACGCTCCGACCCGGGCCGAAGTCGCGTTTCCGGAGGTGATCCGGCATTACGCCGAGCTGGGAATCGGCTGGTGGTGTACCCACGATACAGATGTAATCCCGACCGAGGCGCTCGGAAAGGACGAGCAGCACGCCATCGTCGCGAAGATTAAGCACTCGCTTGAGGAGAACGGACTGAAGTGCTCGATGGTGACGACCGAGACGTTCTTCCACGCGGTGTGGGCGGCCAGTCCCGCGGCGGAATCGCCCGCCGTCCGCGAATATGCCGCGTTCCGGGTCAAGAACACGGTCGATATCGGACACGAGCTGGGCGCCCAGTTCGCCGTTTACTGGCCCGGTTCGCTCGGCTACTACGTGCAAGGCGCAATCGAGGAAACCGACACGTTGAAGTGGTTCGCGCAGGCCATCAACGCCGCGTGCGAGCACGATATCGAAGTCGCCGGTAAGTTGGGGCGCCCGACGCTGAAGCACTGCATGGAAGCGAAGCCTTTCGAGCCGCAAGCGGAAATCCTGCTGCCGACCAGCGACGCAATGCTCGCCTGGATCAACTCCGGCCTTTTGACGCATCCCGAGATGGTGGGTTTGAACCCCGAGTACCTGCACGAACTGATGTGGGGCGGAGCCGTTCGCGCCGCGCTCGCTCGCGCTATCCTCGCCGGAAAGCTCTGGCACTTCGATATCAATGACGGCTACCGCTTGAAGCACGACGTCGATATCGCCGTTGGCTTGGTCAACCCGCTCGACTGGCTCAACATACTCGTCTTGCTTCGGTCACACGGCTACAACGGCCCGTTCAATCTGGATTACAAACCGCCGCGCACGACGAGCAACCATGGCGTGTTTGCGGTCAGCTTCCCGACGGCGGTCGACCGCTTTATCACGTTGTGGGAGATGGCGGGCGAGCTGAGTGCCGATCCGGTGATCAACGAGGCGCAAGAGGCTCTGCGTGCCGGTGCGCCGATCCCGTCGACGATCGACGCCGCGGCAATATTCGAAGCGCATAAGGATCTGTTGTCGCTGCATGAACTGATCGCGCATCGGATCTTCCAGATATTGATTGGCGCGCATCGCGGGCGGACTTACTCGGTCTAAGCGCGCCCGGCACTTACAGCTTCCGAGAACCTTCGCGCGCGTAGCTCGATCTCGTCGAAGTCACCCTTTCTTAGAAGCTCGGAGCTAACCAGCTCTCCGCCGACAGCAACCGCACAAGCTCCGGCCTTCAGGAAGTCGCCGCAGGTCGTCAGGCTCACGCCGCCCGTGGGAATCATCTCGATGTGCGGTAGCGGCGCTTTCAGCGCTTTGATGTACTTTGCGCCGCCGACGCTATCTGCAGGAAAGATCTTGACGGCGTCAGCGCCCGCTTCCCACGCGGTTACGACTTCAGTGGGCGTCAAGGCTCCCGGGCAGATGACTTTCGAGTAGCGCTTGGCCATCTCGATCGTCTTCACATTCAGCGCAGGCGTGACGAAGAACTCGGCGCCGGCTAGCATACACGCGCGAGCCGTCTCCGGATCGAGCACCGTACCTGCGCCGAGGACGATCTTGTCCCCGTACTCATCGGCGACTTTCTCCAGCGCGCGAATCGCGCCGGGCACGGTCATCGTGATCTCGACGGCGCGAATCCCGCCCTTATAAATTGCTGCAACGGCTTTGATCGCGCTGGCTGCATCGCCCGCGCGCACGATGGCGACGAGCCCGGTCTCCATGATTCCGCGCAGGGTTTCTTTTGCGTGCATTCGTGCGCAGTATAGCGAAGCCGTTTCGCTCCGCCGTGTTACTATGCCCCCGTATTCTGGTCCGCCACCATTTCGACGAACCGCGCTAAAGTAACAATCTGGATAGAGTCGTACCACTTAAGCCTAAGTAGGTCTTTGTCGCCCGTCACGATGAAGTCGGACCCAGAACTCACCGCACATTCCAAGATACGGTTGTCCGGTGGGTCTTCCCGAATTACATCGAGTTGGACTGAAGTTGAACGGTCCGTGCTGCTACTCTGATTACCGGTTTGCTTCAACCCGCAGCACCTATTGCTCGCGGGCTTCGTTCTCGCGTCGCAATTCTTCCACGAGTCGCGGAACATCTTCTTGGCGGATGCCGTTCGCCAAAGTGCGAGTTCAGTGCTCTCAGACACCGTGGGGCCGGCGAACTGTTGTAGCGGCGTCGAAACCGCGATAGACTCACGCTGAGGTGTGGCGAGATGAACAGCCGCTTTATTAATTTCCGCAGCGCTCTACTGTGTACTGCGCTATTCGTTGTTCCCAGTCTATCGATTGCGCAAGATGTTCCTTCGACGGCATTCTGTAACACTGGCCGCACGGAGAAGCCTGTCTCGCTGGCGGGTTGCCTGGCTACTGAACTTGTTAGTCCAATAAATCCTGTCGACGGCGGAGCGATCGTTGACGGGAACTGGCTATTAGCCACGCCGTATCCAACCGCGACTTATACGGCGCCCGCGCCCAACCCCTGTTCTTTGGTGTCCCGGTATACTCCGGTCCCAATCAACGAGCCTTGGAACTCATGGTACAACCCGGACGACGGGCGCTCGCAGTGGATCTCCCCTCTGGGCGGCGGTACGACGCCTCCCGGCTGGTACGTCTACGCTTCCTACTTCTTAGTCCCTCCGGCATTAGATGGCTATCCCAGCTACGAGCTGAACATGACCGGGCAGCTCATGGCAGACGACCAGATGGCTTATATCTACGTCGCCGACTTTTCGGCGGGCGAGGTGAGCTGCGGGCAGATAGCAGCCTTGAGCAGTAACGGGTTTACTTCATGGACGCCGTTCAGCGCCTCCGCGCCGGTACGTCCGAACAGTGTCGGATACGTCTACTTCATCGTTCTCAATGATTATTCGACTTCGCATACGGTAAATCCGACCGGGCTTCGCGTCGAATATCAATCCACTTCCTTCCGGCCCTATTGAGCCATCCTGAGCCCGAGCGAAAGCGAGCGGGTTTAGCCGCCTGTGGTAATAATCGCTCCGTCACCGTCGCGGCTCTGTAACGTACTGAGTTTACTGAGCCGCGCGCGTCAGCAAGCGGTGCTTGAAGCTTTGCCGCAACGGCATCGGACCACTCGCTTTCGCTCGGGCTCGGAATGAGAGTTGCTATAGGCGGGATCGGACCTCGCGCTCGGGTAGCATCGCCCACGCGCACTGTCCCCCGCTACAATTCAACTTGAATCCGCTGGTCCTCCTTCGCTTGCTCTGGCTGGGACGCCTGGGCTACCTCGAGCGGCTCGCGCGCCTCTCTCCCGACGGCGGCCCCATCCGCAT
>NZ_CAJCHS010000307.1 GCF_903970205.1 Nevskia soli
AAGCCGGCGTATTTCGCAATGGAGCAGTCCATTGAAGCGGCCCCTGGCCGATAGCACCTTCGTTGCGGTTACTTGTGTAAGATGACGCCGTCAATAGCTCCGGGAAGACCTGGAAGCTCGGGGAGTTTTGTCTGTCGAGCATTGGTGACGGTCAGTTCGAGAGTCGGCCGAGAGGCGCTGACTTCAGCCTCGGTTATCAATCCAGCTGATACAAGGCGTTGGCCCTTTTCGCTAAAGAGAATCTGCTCGTCCGCGATGAATTGGCTTAGTTCACTGAGGTAAGTCGCGCTATCTGTCCAGATAATCGACCGAGTCACTTGCGAGGGAATCGGAACCTGGTTGTGGCCGCTATTCAGAAGAGTGGCGAGGTAATCCGCCCGGATTTCGTCACGGTCCGTGCCAGGGCAAGTGGACTCACTTCCTGAATGATAGGAGTTATCGAGTGAGCGCTGGTAGTAGGCGGGGTGAACGCCGTTGACTAGAATCGTGTGTTGCGCAGCGCCGCAAGCCGACAACAAGTAACTTCCGATTTCCGGCCAACCGATGCGCGGTTGGCTGCGGCCGCCGCCGCATACCGAGCCGCCTCCAAATCCCTGGCCAAAGCTATCTCCGCTGGTTACGTAAACCTTTGATTCAACTGAGAGCCGACGTCCCAACCGATACTGCGGTGAAACTCTACCCCGAGTTCCCCGCGCATGCAGTGATCGTGATGGCGAACTCGCCTTCCGACACCACGTCCGCGTTCCTTCGAATCTTTCAGACCGAGAGGGATCGCAACGGCGCCTGGCTAGCTGCGGGTAATGTGCTCGTTAATCACCGCGCACCAGGGCTCGCAGCTGCGGTCCAGAGTAGTCTAGTCGTTCACGTTCAAGGAATCGAGAACAGAAAGCATGGCATCATGATCATCGCTCTCGGCGAGACTGGCGGCCTCTCCGGCCAGAGTGTAGTTCTCGGCAAGCGAAAGCAGATCGGGAATCCTGACTGTGAGGCGATCGCGTAAAACCAGGTACGCACCCCACGCTCGTGTTCTTGCGATTCGCGTTTTCCCAGCTTCTGGAGTTTGTTTCAGGGGCAGAGCTCGAAGCCGGAGGTTATATCGGAACTGTTTTGGGCGAGCCTTCATGGTATCGCCGAGCTAACCAGAACCAAGCGATTTCCGCCCCAGCCGTCGAAAGAGCGCGTGAGGGCGCTCGTCGACCGCTTCACTTTCCCAAGATGAACCGGCAAGGGTGGTGAAAGCGCGACGACCCTCCCATTTGACCGGTTGCGTTGTTCTACGGACCGTCTGTTCCCCGTCCTACCCCGTTTCCCACGCTACAATAAGAGTTTCCGAAGTTCTGAAAGGACCTCCCGTTCATGTTTGACCTCTTCCGCAGCCGCGATAAGGCTGTCCGTATCCTTCTTGGCGTAATCCTGGGCGTCGTGGCCATCTCCATGGTGACCTATCTCATCCCCGGCGCCGGGGGTGGCGGGCTCTCCGGTAGTAATGACCCGGATGTCGTGGCTCAAATCGGGGATGACACGGTCACCACCACCGCCGTGATGCAGACCATTTCGGCCAGTATGCGCGGCAAGAATCTCCCGCCCGAAATGATGAGCTTTTATGCGCCTCAGGTGGTCGAGCAGCTCATCAACGAGCGCGCGCTCGCTTACGAGGCCAAACGGCTCGGGGTCTCGGTTTCCGATGACGATGTGGCCAACGCCATCCGCGCGGAGTTGCCTCCCCAATTCATCAAGAAAGACGGCAGCGTCGACCAGGATGCCGTGAGCGCGGCTCTGGCGCAGCGCGACATGACCATCCAGCAGTTCATCGACGATACCCGGCGCCAGATGCTGGTCGCCCGCCTTAACCAGATCGTTTCCGCCGGGATCGTCGTCACCAAATCGCAGGTGGAGCAGGAGTATAAGCAGCGCAACGACAAGGTCAAAGTCGATTACGTTCTGATCAAGCCCGCGCAATTCGAGAGCAAGGTGCAAGTCTCTCCCGCCGACCTCGAAAGCTACTACAAGACGCACACCGCGTCGTATATCTCGCCCGAAAAGCGCAGCCTGGCGGTGATTCTCCTCGACACCAGCACGGTCGAGCAATCCATCAATCCGTCGGATAGCGATCTGCAATCGGTCTACAATTCCAGCCTGGATCGTTTTCGCTTGCCCGAGCGCGTCAAGGTTCGCCATATCCTGCTCAAGACCGACAAGGCGAAGAACGATGACGCGCAGGTGGAGGCGAAAGCCAAGGACCTGCTGAAGCAGATTCAGGGCGGCGCGGATTTCGGTGAGCTGGCGAAGAAGTACTCGCAGGATCCGGGGTCCGGGGCCAAGGGCGGCGAACTCGATTTCATCACCCGCGGACAGACCGTCAAGCCGTTCGAAGACGCCGCTTTTTCGTTGAAGCCGGGCCAGACGAGCGGCCTGGTCAAGACCATTTACGGCTATCACATCATTCAGGTCGAGCAGCGCGAAGACGCGCATCTGAAGCCGTTCGCGGAAGTGAAGGATACGCTGGCGGCCGAGTACAAGAAGCGGCAGGCGGCCGATCAGATCCAGAAAATGACGGATCAGTTGACGCGTGAACTACAGAAGGATCCGGCTCATCCGGATAAAGCCGCAGCCGATGTGCATGGCGAGCTGATCCGGGTCGATAACGTGAAGCCGGGCGACCCTCTTCCGAAAATCGGCGTGAATCAGGCGTTGCAAACGGCGCTGAACGGGCTGAAGGTGAACGAGATCACGCAGCCGGTGAGCCTCACTCCGAATCAGGTTGCGGTGGCGGAAGTGACAGCGATCGCCCCCGCGCACCCGTCAAGTCTGGACGAAGTCCGCGTGCAGGTGGAAACCGCGGTGAAGCGTCAAAAGCTGGACGATCTGGTGGCGAAAGCAGCGGCGGATCTGGCCGCTAAAGCCAAGGCGGATGGGAACGATCTCGCCAAAGCGGCTAAGGAACTCAATCTCGATATGAAGCAGTCGAACGACTTCAATCGCGAGGGCGCTGTGGAGGGACTGGGTTCGGCGTCGCTCCTCGGGGATGCGTTTAAGGCGAAGGATGGGTCGATTGTGGGGCCAGTTCCGGCAGCGGATGGGAAAGCGGTGATTGAAGTCGTCTCGCATACTCCGGCCGATATGGCGAACTTCGCGGCGCAGCAGGCGACCCTGCGCGACGAACTGAAGAACAAGGACTCGCGTGAGCGGATGGGACTGTTCGAAGCCGGTGTTCGCAAAGCACTGGAGAAAGACGGCAAGATCAAGATTCACCAGGACACGATCACGCGCCTGGTGCAGAGCTTCCGCAGCTAGATGCACGCTTTTCTCGACTTTCTAAAGTCGCTCACCGATCCGCACCGGTTAGCAGCGATGCTGTCGAGCCAGTTCAGCGGCTGGCTCGGCTATGGCCTGCTGTCGCTCATCATCTTCGGCGAGACGGGCTTGCTTGCCGGATTTTTTCTGCCCGGCGATTCGCTTCTTTTCTCGGTTGGAGTGGTCTGCGGATTCGGCTTCCTGAAGCTGCCGGTGCTGATCGGGGTGCTGATCTGCGCTGCGATCATCGGCGACAATACAGGATATTTTCTGGGCCGCAGTGCCGGGCCGCTAGTGTTCAGCCGGCCGCGCTCACGCCTGTTCAACCCCGACCACATCCAGCGCGCGAAGGAGTTTTACGAGCGCTATGGCGGCCGCGCGATCGTCTACGCCCGCTTTGTTCCGGTGATCCGGACGTGCATGCCGTTCATGGCCGGCGTCGCGGGCATGCCCTACACGCGCTTCCTGACGTTCAGCGTTTTCGGCGGCGCCGGTTGGATCGCGGCGATGACGCTGCTCGGGTATAAGCTGGGCAGCGTGCCGGTGATCCAGAAGAACATCGAGGTCGTGGTTCTTGCGATCGTCGTCATCTCGCTATTGCCGGTGGCTTTGCAGTTCGTGCGGCGGCGTAGCACTTCGGCGGCGTAGCCGGGAGCGATGGCGTCCGCACTCTGGCGCAACCTGCCGTTTCTGCTGCGGAGGGCCGTCGTCTCCTCCGCGGAAGACGGCGTGTTCAGTCTGGCCAAGGGCGCGGCGTATTCCTCGCTGCTCTCGTTCTTCCCGATTCTGACTTCGGCCGCCGCCATTCTAGTCCAGGTGCGGGCGGAGTTTGTTGCCCAGCAGATTGCCGGATTCCTCTCGGAAGTGCTGCCGCCGGGAACGGATCAGGTGGTGATGATGCAGTTTCGACTGCGCGGCCCAAAGCCGGTGGGACTTCTAATCGCCGCGAACGTGCTGGCCATATGGGCCGCGTCGAGCATCATCAAGAGCCTGATTGACGGCTTCCACATGGCGTACCGCGTTCCTAAAGGCCGCGATTTCTTCCACAACACGGCGGTCGCC
>NZ_CAJCHS010000308.1 GCF_903970205.1 Nevskia soli
CCCCGCCCCGCCTAACCTACCCTCAAGCCAGAAAGGTCCCACTCCAATGCATCCCATCGCCGCTCCAACCTCGCAACCTCGCGACCGCGCCGCCATCAACCGCGAGAACGCGCAGCACTCCACCGGCCCGAAAACGCCGGAAGGCAAGGCCAACGTCAAGCTCAACGCCATCCGCCACGGCGCCTGCGCGCAGCAGATCGTATTCCCCGGCGAGGACCTGGAAGCGTACTCCTTCCTCGGCGTCCAGCTCTTGAACCATTGGCAGCCGGCCACCGCGATCGAGCGCAAGCTCGTCCGCACCCTGCAGGAGAACGAATGGCGCTTGGCCCGGCTGCGGACCGCCGAAACCAACTTATGGTCCCTCGGCATCACCGAGCAGATCGAAAAATACGAGCACTACGATGAGCCCACGCGCCTCGCCTTTGCACAAGCCGCCGCTTTCCGCGCCAACGCCAGGCACTTCGATCAAATCGGCCGCCACGAAAACCGCATCAATAAGCTCCTGAAAGAGACCGAAGCCCAGCTCCGCGAAGAAATCAATAACCGCACAGACGATCCGGCCGCTGCCAGCCGCGAACAAAGGATCGAAACGGTCGACCCGATGCAACCGGAAACGGCAACCGACGCTCCCAAACCCGAAAAGGCAGCCGCCGCGGGCTCTGGCTTTGTTTTGCAAACTCACGCTCTGCAACATGACGCCCTGCAAACGGACGCTTTGCCAACCGGCGCCGCGCAAGCCGCCACGGACCCGGAGCCGAAAAACCCGCAAAGTCGCCCAGTAACGCCGACCGGCAAAGAAAAAGCCCAGCCGCAAAGGGCTGAGCTTGTCGTCAAAGCGAATCTGTAGGTCTGAATTAGGCCGCGGCGCTCGCGATCCGGATACCGGCCGTCCTCGTCGCGCCGTTGATGATCCACCGCAAATTCTCGGTATCAATGCCGCTCGCGCAGTAATCGGTCGCCCCGGCTTCCAAAGCTGTCAGCCAGCTTTCGTCCGAAGCAACGCGGCTCACCAGAACCACGGGCAGCGCCGGATTCCCCGCGCGAAGCGCTTTCAGCCGCCGATAATAGGGCGCATCGTCACCCGACGCCAGAACGACGTCCGGGTGTATTTCAGCGGAAACCTTGTTTCCGTGTTGTGAGGTAAAACTATGTCCGAGCTGGGCTAACTTACCGGAAAATTCCCGTTGGATTTCCGCGTCGAGGCCCGCCAGGAGGATATTTGCCATGCGACTTCATCTCCTTTCGGAACGGAACTTGTCACTACTTGTCTCTTTTTCAGGGAGCGGAATCTTCTTCAGCTTAAATCTTTTAATCCGTAAGTCAATATTCCTTTCCATTTAATTGGAGAAAATATTCAAAAAGGTACACCGCCAACGGCAGCCTAACCCCGGGTCTCCCCGGCACTCGCCCGTCCCACACCCGCCTTCCCACACCGCATTGCTACCATAAAAAGGCCGGCTCCTGCCGACGCGAACCAACCTGATTTCATGTCTTTGCGCCTCTACAATACGCTCACGCTCCAGGTGCAGCCATTCGCGCCCGACCGCGACAACACGGTTCGCATGTACACCTGCGGCCCTACCGTGTACGACTATGCGCATATCGGTAACTTCCGAACGTTTGTCTTCTACGACATCCTTAGACGCTGGCTGCAGGCCAGCGGATTCGGCCTAAATCACGTGATGAACATCACCGATGTCGACGACAAGATTATCCGTAACGCCACCGCTCAGGGAAAGTCGATCAGCGACTACTCCGCGATTTACACTAAGGCCTACTTCGAGGACAGCGCCTTGCTTCGCCTCCAGAAGCCGGAACATGTTACTCCGGCCACCGAGCACATCCCGGAAATGGCCGCGGCGATTCGAAAGCTCGGCGAACTAGGTTATACCTACGAAGGCGAGGGTTCCACTTACTTTCGGATCTCGAAATTCCCTGAGTACGGCAAACTGTCGCACATCAACTTCAGCGGAAACCGCGCCGGCGCCCGCGTCGATGTCGACGAGTACGAAAAGGACGACGCGCGCGACTTCGTCCTCTGGAAGGCCGCCAAAGAGAACGAGCCTTACTGGGATACAGTGGTCGGGCGCGGCCGCCCCGGCTGGCACATCGAGTGTTCCGTCATGGCGATCGAGTACCTCGGCGATACTCTCGACTTACACGCCGGCGGTGTCGACCTGATCTTTCCCCACCACGAAAACGAGATCGCCCAATCGGAGTCGCTGACCCATCACCCGTTCGCGCGATTCTGGGTTCATTCCGAGTTTCTCCTCGTTGACGGCCAGAAGATGTCCAAGTCGCTCGGGAACTTCCATACCTTGCGCGACATCCTGGACAAGGGTTTCTCGCCGGAGTCCGTGCGCTATCTCCTTGCTTCCGTGCCCTATCGCAAGGCCTTGAACTTCACGTTCGATGGACTGAAGTCGGCCGCGACCGCCATCGATCGCATGCGCAACTTCGCCCTGCGCCTCGCCACTGAACCCTTCGACGAGGGTCAGGACGCCGCCTTGGATGAACGGGCCGTCCAAGCCACCGCAGCCTTCCGCGAAAGTATGGATGACGATCTCAATACGGCCGAAGCTTTAGCCGCAACGTTCGAGTACGTTCGCGACGTCAACATCGCTATGGATCGCGGCGCGTTTCGCACCGGCAACCGCGAACGCGCACAAGAGGTCTTGAACCTGTTCGACTCGGTCTTCGACGTCCTTTCCACCGGCGCCGATTCGAACTCCCTCGCCGATGACAAGATCGACGCGCTGATTGAAGAACGCAAGCAGGCCAAAAAATCCCGCAATTTCTCCCGCGCGGATGAGATTCGCGCCCTCCTCGCCGATGCCGGCGTCATCCTGGAGGACACTAAGGACGGAGTCAGATGGAAAAGAAAGTAGACGCCAAAATAGCCATGGAAACCCGCGCTGTCCACAGTGCGGACCGCAAACGAGGGCCCGGCGCAATCCCCGTAACCACGCCGATCTTCACGGCGGCGAGTTACATCTATGAGGACGTCGCCCAGCTCGACCGCGTCTTCGCCCGTGAAGAACCCGGCGAGTCCTATCAGCGCTACTCCAACCCCACCAACCGCGCGCTCGAAGAGTTACTCGCCGATCTCGATTCCGGCGCGGGCGCCTTAGCCACTTCTTCGGGGATGTCCGCGCTCCAGGCCGCGATACACGTCGGGCTCGCCGACCGCAACCGCTCCATCGTCGCCGCCGAATCGCTCTACGGCGCCACCGTCCACATCCTGATGGATATCTTCGAGCCGCAAGGCGTCAGCGTCCACTTCGTCGATTTCTGCGACCGCGCGAAACTCTGCCAGGCCATCGACCGGCACAAGCCCGGCGTCCTGGTGATGGAAACCGTGTCCAACCCGCTGCTGCGCGTGGCCGATCTCGACGAGGTCGC
>NZ_CAJCHS010000309.1 GCF_903970205.1 Nevskia soli
ACTCGCCCGATCGCTCGCTTCCGGCATCATCGCCAGGGCCGAAAGCGCAGCCCGCCTGATTCAGTCTTTGTCCGTCTGAGCCAGCACCGCCCGGATGTCGCCGCGGGCTTCCTGGCAGTTCAAGACGCCATTGGCCTCGAGCGCCTCCACCTGCACCCTCTCGTCGAAGTCCCGAATCAGATAGCGGATACCGGGGCAGGCTGACCGGTCTTTCATCTTCTCGAACGCAACCAGGACGTTCCAAATTAAGTCGGAATCGCGCGACTTCAGCGACTCAATCAGATCGGGAATCAGCGGCTTCGCGCGCAACACTCCGGCCGCCCGCGCCGCATTCGCCCGCGAATCCAGACTGGACCCGTTCTTCGCGACTTTGCCGATCGCCTGCAGCACGTTCGGCCGCACGACGATATAGGGCTCAATCACCGGACCTTCCGTCTCGCCAAACCGCGAACGGATGTCGGAGCCGATTCGCTTCAGAGGAGCGGTCATTCCGGTCGCCACGTAGCCGGGCAGATAGAAGTTCACCAGCCCGTTGACCGCTAGGATCTGAACCTGCGGATCGTTGTCCCGCGTGGCCTCGATGAGCGGATCGAGGGCGCGCTGTCCGCCGATCTCGATCATCCCGCGCACCGCTTCGGCGCGCACCTTCACATCGTCGTTGAGCAGGAACCGCTGCAGTTCCGGCAGCGCTGAAGGGCCTTGCTTCGCCACCTTGTGCACTTCCTTCACGCTCTGCGCAAACGCAGGCGCGATGGCGGAGCCCAGCATGACGAGCACAAGCAAAGCGCCGGATGCGAGTGGCCGCGGCATTAACGAACGAACTCTACCTCCACACGTTTCGGAATCACGCCGGCCTCGAAGCCCAGGTCGAGCAGCTTCTGCGCCGCGCGCGGAATCACTTCGCCGCAATCCACGGTGTAGTGGTTCACGTACATGCCGACGAACTTCTCCGCCAGGTTGCGATCCAGATCGCGCGCAAACTGCATCGCGTACTGCAGCGCTTCGTCGTGATTGTCCAACGCGTACTGTATGCTTTCCCGCATCACTCGCGTACACTCGCTTTGCACCTCCGGCGATAGCGATCGAAGCAGTACATTGCCGCCCAATGGCAGCGGCAACCCGTATTCCTGCTTAAACCACTTCCCCAGATCAATGACGCGATGGAAGCCGCTCCGGTTGTAGGTGAGTTGCGCTTCGTGGATAATCAGACCGGCGTCCGCGGCGTGCGTTTGGACGGCTTCCAGGATTCGATCGAACGGCGTCACCACCGGTTCGAAATCCGGCTCCACGATTTTCAGCGTGAGGTATGCGGTTGTCAGCAGCCCCGGAACCGCGATGCGCTTGCCCTTCAGTTCGCTCAGTTCGCACGGCTTCTGGGTGATCACCATCGGCCCGTAACCGTCTCCGATGGAAGATCCGCTGGCCATCAAAACGTACTTGTCCGCGACATATGGGTATGCGTGATAAGAGATAGCCGACAGTTCGTAGACGCCCTGCATGGCCTTTTGATTCAGCGTCTCGATATCCGACAACACATGCTGGAACTTGACTAACGCCGAACGCACCTTGCGCGTCGCCAGCCCGTAAAACATAAAAGCGTCGTCGGAATCGGGACTATGTGCGGTAACGACTTCCTGCAGCTCTTCTCCGGAAACCATAAGTTGAGGGCTATTCTCGCGCGAACCGTTCACCAGTATTGCATGACATTTTGAAGCGGAGGCGCGGGCTGCGCTTCTGCGATATTCTAGGGTTGTCGTGATGCCCGCCGCTCCGATTCCGCCTGCTTTCCAACAACTCTGCGGCCGCCGGTTCGTGTTTCACCCGGCGATCGAGAACGTGGGAGCCAACGAGTGGACCTATCGCCGCGCGACTTGGTCGGAGATCCTGGTGCGCAATGCCGTGACCGGTCTGGACTTCTGGATTCCGCGGCGCTCGTTCGGGTCCGCTTACGATTCCGATTACGGCGTCGCGGTCATCAACCTGTTAGAGCCGCTGGAGTTTCGCGATGGCGTGGTGCGCCCGCGCCGCTGCCGAGTGATCCAGATGCCTTTGCCGGACGCATTTGGAAACGCAGCCGTCGAACGTGCTGCAACGCAGAAAGCTCCGGTGGTCAGCATTAGTCTGGATACGCGTCACGAAACGCGCGCGGGCCGCATCGCCGGGGGCGCCATTGCGCTGGGCGTGATCGGCTGTCTGGCGGTGGCCGGATACTCGCTGCAGGGCGGCGACATGCATCGCCACCCGATTGTCAGTTCCCTGGATCAAACGTATCTGGGGCTCGGCAGTCACGATACGTTCGAGACGGCGATTCACGCGCTGGGGACGCCGGGCTCGGATCATTCGGTCATCGTGCCGGATGGCCATCGCCTTCGCCTGGCTGATTACCCGGACCGCGGATTCCGCGCGGTGTTCCTGAAGAATCCCGACGCGGCGGATCTCTACATTGGGGCGGTCGACGAATACGGGCGCGTGCTGCAATCGGTTCAGATGCCAGGTGGCGGCACGAGCCATTCGTTGCTCCAATTCCTGGAAAGCTTCTAACTCGACATGGCCCGTATCGCGTGGCTGCTCGTCGCGGTAGCCGGTGCAGGATCGCTCGGGGTGATTGCTACCAGCCGCGGCGAAACGATCAATAGCTTCTGGCTGGTAGCCGCCGCCGTCTGCACCTACCTGATCGCATACCGGTTTTACAGCGCGTTCATTGCCGCGCGCGTGATGGCGCTCGACGACCGGCGCGCCACTCCCGCCGAGCGTTTGCGCAACGGTCACGATTTCGAACCCACCAATAAGTGGATTGTCTTCGGTCATCACTTCGCCGCGATTGCCGGGCCGGGACCGCTGGTGGGTCCGGTGCTGGCGGCGCAGTTTGGATATCTGCCCGGGACCCTTTGGATCATCGCCGGCGCCGTGCTGGGTGGCGCCGTGCAGGACTTCGTCATCTTGTTCGCATCCATGCGCCGCGATGCCAAATCGCTGGGCGAAATCGCGCGGGAGGAGATCGGGCGCGTGGGCGGGGCCGTTGCGCTTTTGACCGTGCTGCTCATCATGGTGATCTTGCTGGCCGTGGTCGCGCTCGTTGTCGTCAACGCGCTGGCCGGCAGTCCGTGGGGCACGTTCACCATCGCGGCCACCATGCCCATCGCGCT
>NZ_CAJCHS010000310.1 GCF_903970205.1 Nevskia soli
AATCGCGTAACGGAGGCCAAAATTCGATCCGGAAAAAGGTGCCGCGAAACCTTAAGCGGTCGCGCAAACCCGCCAATGTCAGGCTAACGGACTCGGAGGTAGGGTGAGTGGCAGCGAGTCGTAAGGTTGTAGAGAGTCGATTTCAGTATCGATGGCGCTCCGCAGGCTTGGGTATTTGACCGCAGAGCAGTGAGATTGGAGGCGGCCGAGGGCGATTGTTTTCTGGCTGCTAAATGCTTCGCCCAGTTTTTTCACAGTCATCACGTAGAAGTCCCATTTTGCAACGTCATGCACGATGCAGTCGTCGCGGGTCTGATCTGTATGTACGCAAAGAACATATACGTCGGCAGAACGGCCCTTCGGAAGACTCGTATTTGTCCTCGCGTCCCACGGCGCGTTCCGTTCGGCTATATCGAATGAAATCTTGGAAGGTGATTTCTGAATCCAAGCCTGCACGTACCCGGCAGACTTCACCTCGATCCCTCGACCCCGATATCGAAAGTCGACACAGTTCCATTCGGTCCGAGGCTGATCGGCCACCCCAAGACACTCTCCAACCAAATACTCCGCGAACATCGGACGGACGGTATTACTAATTAAGTCTGAATAAGCCCACGCCCAGAAGTCACCTACTGTATGTGTTTCTAGGCCGACAATTCGTTGCATTGGGTCTACTCTTGATGGCATCGTTACTCCTCCAGCATGACACCACACCTGGTCGCTGATACATTTAACGGCGAAATATTTAGCCGGATTGTTGGGTTTTCGGCGTCCCGATCTGGGAATGGAAAGATTGAGGCACTGTGACCAAGTTCGCAAGGGTTACCGCTACATTCGTTGAATGCCAGCTGTGAATTCCGGCGAAGCTATTGGTCGCCTCGTTCCCGAGATAAGCATCGTTTTTCCCGCCCAACCTGAGCGATCATTAAGGATCGAAGCTTGGGCAATACCCACACCCCCGCTACAATTCAACTTGAATCCGCTCGTCCTCCTTCGCTTGCTCTGGCTGGGACGCCTGGGCTACCTCGAGCGGCTCGCGCGCCTGTCTCCCGACGGCGGCCCCATCCGCATCGGCCTGAAGCGCGGATGGATGGTCAACACGGCCGAACTGATCGAGGAAGTTCTCGTCACTCGTCCGGATGAGTTCGTCAAGAGCCCCGCATTGCGCATCTACTCGCGGCCGCTGCTCGGGAACGGTCTGCTAACCAATGAAGGCGCATCCCATATGCGCCAGCGCCGTCTGGTGGCTCCCGCCTTCGCCCATCAGCGAGTCTCGCGCTATGCCGAAGTGATGTCGCGGTTCGCCCGCGATACCTTTGCGAACTGGCCGGACCACGCGGTCATCCCGAGCCATCGCGAGATGACCCGTCTCACCCTCGGCATCGTCGGACGCACGCTGTTCGATGCCGATCTCCTGTCGGATGCCGATGAGATCGGCAAGAATATCACCGAACTGATCCACTTCGCCACCCGGCAGGCGCGATCGCTTCGGCCGACGCAAACCGAAACCGAGAATCGCCGGAATCGAAGCGCTCTGGCTGCCGTCGAGCGGCTGAATCGGGCGATTTACGGAATGATCGAGCAGCGCCGGGCGATGAACATCGATAAGGGCGATTTAATGTCGATGCTGCTGCTCGCCCGCGATGAGGACGGCAACGCACTATCCAATGAGCAGGTGCGCGATGAGGCCATGACGCTGTTTGTTGCCGGCCATGAAACGACGGCGAACGCATCGGTGTGGTCGCTCTACCTGCTCGCGCATCATCCCGAAATCCAGCGGGATTTGCAGCAGCAGGTCGCCGCAACAGTCGGCTCGCGTCCAATCGCTATTGAAGACCTGCCGCGTCTTCCACTCGCGATGCAGGTTTTTAAAGAGTCGATGCGCCTCTTCCCTCCCGCATACATCGTGGTCCGCGAAGCGCTGCACGATCTTCAGCTGTCGAACGGCCTGCACGTGCGCCAGGGCGATCTTCTCGCGTTATGCGAATACACCATGCATCGGAATCCGCGCTATTTTCCCGATCCGCTGCGCTTCGACCCTACTCGATTTTCGCCCGAGAACGAACCGCGCATCAACCGCTACGCTTATTTCCCCTTCGGCGCCGGGAAACGAATCTGCATCGGCAACCAGTTCGCGCTCATGGAGGGCCAGATCATCCTCGCAACCGCCATGCAGCACGTAACCGTTTCGCCGGCGAGTTCGCGGCGCCTGCGCGGCGATCCCTTGCTCACGCTGCGCCCCAAAGGGGAAGCCAAACTCCGCGTCACCCGCATGCGCTAGCGATTACTGCCCGGGAACCCAATATCGTTGTTGCTGTTCAGTGTGGCCGTCGTCTTCGAGCACGCGCAGTGTCACGGTTGTATCGGCTGAAGGTAGCGGCAAGCGCGTGTAGCCGGTAAACAGATCTCTGGACGTCAGCGGCACAGGCTTCGCGATCCCGGCGCTGTGGACAATCAACTGACCGCTGCGTGCATGGTCGACTTCCCACGATCTTGCGTTCCAGTGCACCAGTAACTGCGGCCCGGCGCTGAAAACCTCGAGGGTAAGCTCCGGACCGTGCGGTTTCGCCGCGCCGCCCGGCGTCACCAGACTGCGCACAGCGTAGCCCAGAAGCGCGCCCACCAGTAGCGACGCAATTACCGCGCCGCCTAACGTCCGCCGCCGGTCCTCAGCCGGTGCCGGGGGCTCCGGCTTGGCAAGATCGTCCCGACGCCGTTTTTGAATCGGCCTGTACTTTTCCTCTTCGGTTTCCGTGAAACTCGGATCGGTGAAGAATTCGTGGCCCTTCCGGTGCGGCGCCACCGCTCCCCCGGTTCTGAAGAAGAACGAAGCCCGCGGCACGCCGTCATCCTGCGGCTTCAAAACCAGCGCAATCTGCCAGGGATTGGGAAACAACTTCTGGTAGACGTCCAGATCGTCCGGCGTCAGAGCCAGTTCGCTCCGCCCGTGCGCGATCCAAAACCCCACGACTGAGAGCCCCGCGATTTCGCGATCCCACCGGCCGCTATCCGTAAGCGCCGCCACGCGTGTTTTCTCCTCGTCCGATAGCACAAACGCGGGGCCCAACGCATGGGCGCACTCGATCGGCCGCTCCGCCACCACTTCCACGCGCTGCATCATGCGCGCGTTCGGCAATACGCGGCCGAACAGCACGCCGCCCTCTTCCAGGCCGCCGTTCGGCAGCGCGCGGAAGTTCTTCACCGCGCGCTCACGCAGGCGCATCATCAACTCGGTCGTGTATTCCACCGTGAACGGGCACTCGGGCGCTTTCCATCGCCGGGCCTGAGACGGCGGTACGGGCAACGCCGTACCACCATCCGGAATCCGTGCCTGCTCCCTTGGTTCGTCAGCCACCCTTATAATGTATGCGGGTACCGGCGCAAACACGGCCAGTCACCCATTTTTTATGTCCAAGGGCAAAGATCTCGAACTGCGCTTGCAGCGCACCGAAGAGCAACTGCGCATTTTCCAGCGCGTCAGCCGGTTCATGGTTCGTGAAATGAGCCTTCAGGAAGTCCTGCAAGGCACGGTTTCGCTGATCGCCGAGTTCATGGAGTGCGATTCGTGCCTCATCTACCTCATCGACGACGACAAGCTGGTCCTCTGCGCGGCCAATAACCCGCACCCGTCGACGATCGGTAAAGTCAAACTGCGGATGAACGAAGGTCTCACCGGATGGGTCGCGCGCGAGCGCCGCATGGTTGCCATCCCTCGCGAAGCGTACAACGATCCGCGGTTTAAGTACTTCGGAGAACTCGCCGAGGATACGTTCGAGGCCTTCCTGTCAGCGCCCGTGATTGCGCGCAACCGCGTGGTGGGCGTCATCAACGTGCAGCATAAACAGCCACACCAGCACTCGGGCGTGGAGATGGAGACGCTCACCACCATCGGCGAGCAGGTCGGCTGTTCTCTCGTCCTGGCCCGCATGGAACCCAATGCCGTATCGGAAGCCAACCATGTCGAGCTCGTTCTGGCTTCCGGTCCGGTACGCCCTCGACTTTAGTGACTCGCTTCTACTCTCTCTTTGCTCTGCTCGGAATCCTCTCGGCTCAGCAGACGCCGCCTGCCGGCGACACGACGCCGGCCGCGCGCCCACTCGGCAAGTGGGTGATGAGTTATCTCCACGATGACAATCGCAGCACCCTGACGCTGACCGATCTGAAGTTTCCATCGACCGAGCGCGGCATCGCCTCCGGTTACATCACCCGAATGGCTTTCGACCCGCTGCAAGGTTCCCACGTCGAGAAAGAGTACCCGGTCGTTATGGTCACGTCCAATGGCGGCAAGGTCTGGACTCCCGTCGAAATCAAAGAGCTGCCGACCTCAATGTTCTTCCTGGACGATACGGTCGGCTGGTTCGTCTCCGATAAAGGGATTTGGTTTACGGCCGAATCCGGACGCGCCTGGCGGCGCATCTCCCAACAGAAGAATCTTCTGCGGGTCTACTTCCTCACGCGTTCGCACGGGTTCGCGGTCGGCGGTCAAAAGCGGGTGCTTGAATCGGTGGATGGCGGCGTCACATGGGCGCCGGTCCCCGCCGCCGCTCAACCCCAAACCAAGCCGGACTGGACAACGTATAGCGCGATCGCCTTCGACGACAGCAACACGCTCGGCATGATTACCGGCTTCAGCATTCCCGTACACCCGGCGCCTCCGACTCCCGTGGACTCGCCCGCCGATTCCGCAGACAAGAAACCGCCGCCTCAGGTTCCCCATGAGCTGATCTTCCTGGGGACGAGCGACAGCGGCAAAATGTGGGATGTTCAAACGGCATCGCTCTTCGGCGAAATCACGCATCTGACGCTTTCGTCGCTGGGCTACGGACTCGGCCTCTTCGAATTCCGGGATGATTTTCCGTGGCCCAGCGAGGTTCATCTGATCCATCTCAAAACAGGCAAGAGCGAGCGCGTGTTTCGCGAGCACGACCGCGCGATCACCGATGTTCTCTGCGTTCCCGGCGGCGAGTGTTACATCGCCGGCATTGAGCCGCTGGGAACGTCGCGATCCAGCCCGATTCCGGGTAAAGTCAAAATCCTCCGCAGCTCCGATTTCGAGCATTGGGAGGAAATCCCGGTCGATTACCGCGCGGTTGCGCATCGCGTTTGGCTCGCATCGCCCGGTGGAAGTGAAGTGTGGGCGGCGGCCGATACGGGAATGATTCTGAAATTGAAATCGGACTGAAACATTCCCGGCCGGCGCTGGTTTTTCCACTTTCGATTCACTGCTGACGGCCGCTAAGTCTTTCATTTCGCGAGCGATCAAAGTTGAGGAAATCGCCGGAAACTCGCGCTATTTCTGTTGACGTATCGTTGCGCCGGGTTCATATTGAGACTGTTCCAGGAGGTTCTGGAAACGAAAAAAGTTCAGGCGGAGCAAGCTGGTTTCGGCCAGTTCATCCGCTGAAGACGAGAACCTTCCGGTAAATCGGCTAAGCGCAAGCGAAGCGGATGGCCGGAGCCATCGGGCGTATTGAGCGGCCTCTCACCAGGCCGCAACGGAAGCATCGATGGTGGGGCGCAAGGGCGGAAACGCGCAAGCGCAACCAGGTTCCGATTCTGGAAGGTTCGTAGCGTTCGTTGGCGCCGATCGTTTCTGCGCAAGTAGAAACCGGAGCCGCCGGGCGATGCGAGTCCGATCAGAACCGCTCGTTCCCGGAACCTACTGGACTTCCGCAGCGCGCCCGATTCCGCGCACGCGCTGACTGATCCATCCCAAAGCGCCGCCGATTATCCCACTCACGGGCAGAACGGCCAGATGCCAGATCGCCTGGTGCATCACTTTCAGATTGGAGCAGTAGAGTTCCAATAGACCCAATCCGCCCAGCCCCGCGAGGAGTCCGGCTGCAACGCCCGCGCCGACAGGCTCGACTGCGAATCCACGGCGCAGCACGATCCAGGCGACCAGACCGACGGGGATCGCATGAAGAAGACCGTTTACCAGGCACTCGATACCTTGCGGCACAAACCCGCTCACATCGTAGTCGTGGAAGAATACAAGAAATTCGCATCCTATCGCAGCGCAGACCACAGCGAGTAGCCACCCTGGCCGGATCGGCAGTCCGCCGCCCGGGATCATCTCGCTGGCCAGTAGCCGTGCGGCCATCCAAGCAAAAAGAGCCAGGCTCATGAAGATGACGACGCGTTCAACCAAACTGAGCGCGAAGAACCCGCCAAATCCGGATAGCGCCGCTCCTGACCAGGCAATTGCGGCGCACGCGATTATGAGCACTAGAGTTTGAATCGCCGTCGATGCGATGGGCCGTACGGGCCGAATTGACGGAATAATGGCTTTCTTCGCGCGCTCGACGATTGCCGGATCGAGTTCGCCGGCCGGTCCACTTTCCATGAGCTCGTAAAGGCGGCGGCAACCGGCGCACGATTCTAAGTGCTCGCGAGCCTCGCGTGAAAGGGATGACCCGCTCGCGCGCCGCAAGAGGAAGTTCTCGAACTCTCTACAGTTCACTGGAAGCTCCCGCCGCGAGTAAACCGCGCAGCTTTTCGTACGCCCGATGCGCCTTCTGCTTGACCGATCCCACACTGCTCGAAGTGGCGCGGGCAACTTCTTCGAGAGACATTCCGGTCACTTTCAGCAGTGTAAGGACTTCGCGCTGACTCGCCGGCAACGCTTTCAGCAGGGTTGCGAAGCGGTCCGTGTCTTCCGCTGGTGCGGATGGCGGAGCCGCGACTTGCGGAAGTTCATCGACCTGATACTCTTTCGCTTCGACGCGCCGCAATTTGCGGTACTGATCCACGCGGACATTCCGGGCGACGGCGTACAGCCAGGGCAGCAGCGGCGCATCCGGCCGGTAAGTATGCCGCACTTTATGAATGCGCAGCCACGTTTCCTGCAGCAGATCGTCGGCATACTCCCGGCTTCGCGAATGCAGCATGAAAAAGCGATGCAGCTGCGGAGAAAGAGAGGTGATGAGCCGCGCCGCCGCATCCTGATCCCCACGCTGGTAGGCGGCCATCATATCTTCTATTCGTATGTAAGGGCCGGAAAGTTCCGGTCGGGGGCGTTGCTCCGGCGACATCCCAGGCTGCATGACGGTGACTACTCAATCATGCACGACGAGAACAAGCGACGACGTGGCGATCGCTGCGATTGCGCGCACTCGGGGCGCTTTCGAGGCCGCGGAGTCGACGATGCCCGCCGCGGAAGCCGAACCGACGATGATCGGCATCACGATCTCGGTCGCGAGCCAGAAGACGAAGCACGGCAGAGCGGCCCACTTAGTCAACGCCGAGTTGCGGGCGGCAAGCACAATTGCGATCCAGAGCGGATAGGTCTGTACGATGTGCCGGATCACGCCGTGAGATACCGTCCCGACGACAAGCGGGGCGCCATGATCAGGAAACAGCAGATAACCGGGTTCAGTCGATACGCCGAGCGGCCTAGGTCCGCCACTTCGGCCGGGGCGCCGAATAGTCGCGGAACATCTCGACAAGAGCTTCGGGTTCGGTATCGAAGGCGAGCATCGACGCATGATCGGGCCGCAGGAAGCCTTGTGCGACCATCTGATCGACCATGTTTCGGAGCGGGTCGAAATAGGCGAGCGTATTCAGGAAACCGCAGGGCTTATGGTGAATGCCGAGCTGGGCCCAGGTCCACTGCTCGAAGATTTCTTCCAGAGTGCCGGCGCCGCCGGGAAGGGCGATGAATCCGTCCGACAACTCCGCCATCCGGGTCTTCCGTTCATGCATGGTTGCCACGATGTGGAGGTCGGTAAGTCCCGTATGTTGAATTTCGCGCTCCAGCAAAGCTTGCGGCATGACTCCGATGGCAGCGCCGCCCGCATTCAAGACGGCGTCGGCCAAGATACCCATGAGGCCAAGCCGGCTGCCGCCGTATACAAGATCGATGCCGCGCGCGGCAAGAGTGGTGCCCATTCGCCGGGCAGCATCGGCGTACGCTTCGTCGTTTCCGGAGTGCGAACCACAGAAGACACAAATACGCATGCGGCTAAGTTGCTAGGTTATCGGTCAGCGCGGGGTGATCGGCGTGGGCTGGGCGTAGTATCCGTAGCGCGTGCGGGCAGTTAGTCCGGGCTTGTCTACCTTCACCTGGAGTGCATGATATTCGTTGGGACCGTCACCGGGAAGCCCTTCGAACGTAATGATGTAGTAATTGGTCGCGTCCGCAAGGCACTTAGTGATTTCGCCCGCTACGTCATTATTCGAGTTCAGCACTAATCCGCCGCTCTGGCGCGAGAGAACCTGCTGAGCTAAGTTACCGATATAGACCTGACTCGGCTTTGTGATCCCTTTTAGGAATTGCTCGTAATAACTGGTCCGCAGCCCAACGTCATCAGAAGTTCCGAGAGGATCAACGCTGTAGAGAGTAATGTTTGCCTGCCGCAAAATTGTGGAAAGACGAACGATGGAATTGAAGAATCGGTCCTGAATCTTGGAATCCAATTGAACGTTCGGGCCGGAAAGGAGCGGCCAGCCGGGGCCGATCCAGATAACAAGTTTCCGTCCAGGTTTGGGGCCTACGGTTTCGGTAAGCTGGTCGATCGCCTTGAGAGACAAATCCAGCCGCTCGTCCGCGCCGTAAAATCCCTGAGATCTGTTGACGCTGCGTAATGCGTTCTTATTGTCGTTGAGGCGCCCAATCAGCGCGTTGCCGTCCCGAGTCGGACTGTCATCAAGCGTGGTTCCCGAATCGGTGAAAAAGGCGAGCGATACCGGCACAGGGAGTTCCGGGTTTTGTTTCAAAAACTTCTGCACCTGGTCGCGGGTATACGCGACATGCGTGAAGTTAACATTCACTTCATCGATGAGAAGGATGACTTCCACGGGCGGATCGGTTGTGCCCGCGCCGGTGACGGCCTGAAAGGAAAGGATTGGCTGGGGCGATTTGTTGTCGAGAAGCGTGAAATCCTGTTGTTGCAATCCGGATACCGGCTTCCCGGATTTATCGGTCACGACGACGCTTAACGCGATGGGAGGGCGAGGGGACGGCGTCGCTACTGCATCCTGCCGGGCAACCGCGGAGCACACAGAAACGCAGAATAAAGACGTCCAGCAACAGAGCTGATTTCGCATGTGATATCCTCACCTTCCATTCGAATCTTACTACCCTGGACGTATCGCGCACCAGGCGTGTTGCTTCTAACAACTAATGAATGAGCTGTTAAGTGCGATCAAGTCCAAAAAGGATCAATTGGATAGTTTGCGTCCGGAGTCGCCGGCCGCGTTGTCTTCCCTCCGGAAATATTACGACGTTGAATTAACTTACACTTCGAACGCGATCGAAGGAAACACGCTGACGCTGCGCGAGACGGCGGAGTTGATTGAACACGGCATTACCGTCGGCGGAAAACCGCTGCGCGATCATCTGGAGGCGGTTGACCATTACGACGCGGTCTTATGGATGCGGGAGTTGGCGGCGAGTGCCGCAAATCTGGATGAGATGACTGTTCGCGAAATGCTCCGCCGTATCGTGTTCCGCAGCCAACCCGAGACCGGAGGAGTTTACAGTTCGCTTCCACGGCGGGGTGCGGGTTCGCCGGTCCTGTTTCCCAACCCTCTGAAGATCCCGGATCTAATGAGAGATTTCGGGGTGTGGCTAGGTTTGATTGAGCTGACGCCTTGGATGAGTTTCGAGGCGCACTTCCGATTGGTTGCAATTCATCCGTTCGCAGACAGCCGCACCGCACGGCTCTTGATGTCGCCGTGCGTCCGCCAGATAGGAAAGCTTACCTGGATGCGCTGGAACACGCTTCGCCTAAGGAAGATCTCGAGCCCTTCGAGATGTTGATGTACGGCCGGCTTAACGAGACGTTGGATGAGTAGTCACCGCTCCGTCACCGTCGCGGCTCAGTAACGTACTGATTCTACTGAGCCGCGCAGGTGAGTAAGCGGTGCTTTTTGATTACGGCTACGGGCTGCCGGCAGTGGAGGATCCTCCCTTTCGGTCGGGCTCGGAGTGGGCAGCGCGGCGTCGCACAACTTACCGGCTACTTGTCTTTCGTTTCGTGGTACTCCATCTCGGTATTCACTTCCCAGAGATTGGATTTGTCCGTGATCCCGGCCGCGATGTTATCGACCGCAATCATCGCCGTCAGCATCGAATGGTCCTGATTGTTGTACTTATGCATTCCATTACGGCCGATCAGGAATAAGTTATCGATCTTATCCACAAAGGTCCGGATCTTATCGAAATCTTTGTAAGCGCCGAAGTAAGCCGGGTAGGTTTTGGGAACGCGGATCACGGTCGCGTCCACAACATCCGAGCCTTGAGCCATGCCCATGCGCTCGAGTTCGTCTTTGGCCAGCTGGATCATCTTCTCGTCCGGGTAACTCCAGATCGGATCGGTTTCATAGCAGAAATACTCGAGTCCGATCCAGACCAGGTTCGGGTCGCTGATCATATAAGGACTCCAGTTGTTGAATATCTGGATGCGGCCGACCAGCACATCCGGCTCCTGAACGTAAATCCAGTTGTCGGTGAGCAGCCGCCGCCCGCTTTCAGACTCCTCCGAGATGAGTAGCTTCTTGAGCAGGATACCGACCGTGATGAAGTCGCGGTACTGCAGGTTATCGCTGACGTTGCGAACTTCCGCGGGAACGTCGTCCATGTCCTGGATCAGTTCTTTTATAGGCATGGTGGAGAAGAAATAGTCGCCTTCGAAGGTACGGTGCTCGCCCGTCGCGCGGTGAACGGCTTCGACGGAAATTACCCGGTTTCCCTGGCGATTGATCTTGCTGGCTTCCCATCCGCATAGGATCTCGCCGCCCTTCTCCATGATGCCGGCGGCGACGAACTCCCAAAGCTGGCCGGGTCCGAGTTTCGGGTAAAGGAAGCGCTCGATTAGTGAAGTTTCGACGTCTTTTTGTTGGATATCGGAACCCTTACTGAATTGCTTTTTCACGAAGTGCGAGATGGCGGTGAAAATGGATAGGCCTTTAATACGCTGGGCCCCCCACTCGGCGCTGATCTCATGGCACGGAACGCCCCAAACCTTCTCGGTGTAGCTCTTAAAGAACAGAAGATAAAGACGCTTGCCGAAGCGGTTGATCAGGAACTCCTCAAGGTTGCCTTCCGGTTTGACCGGCATCGCCATACTCTTGAGGTAAGACATACCGGCGACGAAGGTACGCGGGATACCAAGATTCTTGATGGTATCGGGAGTGAGTTTAATCGGATATTCGAAGAACTTACGGAGAAAGTAGATGCGCGACTTACGGTTGCGGACGAGCATGACCCGGTCCTGTTTGTCGGGATCGGGTCCGTTGCCGGAGGTCATGATGTCGCGCTTCTGATTCTGGTAAGTGATGCTGGCGGAGCCGTTGGAGAGCGCCTGAACGGGCATAACGGCAGTCCACCATTCCATAACGCGATCGGATTTCGAGAAGAAGCGGTGGCCGCCGATATCGATGCGATTGCCTTTATAGTTCACCGTGCGGGAAATGCCGCCCATGGCTTCGCTCTTTTCGAGCACGATGGGTTTGATTCCTGTGCGCTTCTGAAACTCGAATGCGGCCGTCAGTCCGGCGGGGCCGGCGCCGATAATCAAAGCGATTTTCTGGTTCATGCAGTGGTTGAGACGGTGACGTTCGTAGGCTGCGACGGGCAGAGCGTTCTGATCGGACGGATATTACACGATCAGCGCTCCGGACGGCGCGGCGGCTAACCCGAAATCACGACCGCTTCCACAAGTTACCACGACGCCTCGCCAGGGCGGCATTGCGGCCGCGTAACGCTTTGCAAACATTGTGATTATCTACTCCCTGTGTCTCTTTGGGTAAGGGCTTTAAGAGCTGGAATCGTGCTATCCTCCCAGTGTTCGAGTGAACGATTCCGCACCGTTCGGCGGCGTCGATTTAATGCCTCCTTCTCCAGCCACCCCGATTCCCGCGGTGCCGGCCGCTAGCCCGGTTCCTCTCCCGATCCCCCTGATGACGCGCGTCCGCGCCCACCTGTCCATCGCGCGGTTCGATCACATCACCAAAAACGTTTTCGTGCTTCCTGGGATCGCCATTCCGCTTAGCGTAGATCGCAGTCTGGCGACGTGGGATCTTCTCCCGAAAATACTGATCGGATTTGTCGCCCTTTCGCTGGTTGCGTGCAGCAATTACGTGATTAATGAGGTGCTGGACGCACCGTTCGACCGGTTCCATCCGACCAAACGGATGCGGCCCGTAGTGGCGGGGCTGGTGAATATCCCTCTCGCCTACGTGCAGTGGATCCTCATGATGCTGCTGGGCGTCGGATTGGGAACGCTGGTTTCGCGGCCGTTCGTTTACGCCCTAGTAGCGCTCTGGGTGATGGGATGTGTGTACAACTTTCCGCCGATTCGGACTAAGGATCTGCCGTATCTGGACGTGATTTCGGAATCGGTGAACAATCCTCTGCGCATGTTGCTGGGCTGGTTTATGGTCGCGCCGCTCTTAATTCCGCCCGTTTCGCTGCTGGTTTCGTACTGGATGGTCGGCTGTTACTTCATGGCGCTGAAGCGGTTTTGCGAGTTTCGTGACATTGGGGACACCTCGCGCGCCGCGGCGTATCGAAAATCGTTCGCCTACTACACCGAACCGTCGCTGATGGTTTCGGTTATGTTCTATGCATCGGCCGCCATGTTGTTTTTTGGCGCGTTCATTATTCGCTACCGCATTGAGCTGGTGTTGACGTTTCCTTTGGTGGCGCTGGTTATGGCCATCTACCTGCGGCTTGCATACCACAGTGGCAGCGCCGTCCAGAATCCCGAAAAGCTCCATCGCAGCAAGCTGTTGATGGGTAGCGTCGGTTTGTGTTTTGCGGCGATGGTGATACTTCTATGGGTCGACATCCCGTTCCTGAACCAGTTATTCCGCCCGACTCTTCCGACCAGCAGCATCCACACCCGCTGATCCGATGAAAAGCGTCGACCCGATACCGGTCGCGACCGCTCCGGTTGTGGCTTTGTCGAATCCGCCGGCTCAGCGCTTCGAACGGGCGCTCGGCGCCGCGGTGCTGGTGCTCTATTTCTTACTGATTCTGGTTTGTCAGCGGGTTTCTCACGCGGGCGCGAACGGGTTCGGGTCGTATCCGGACGAGTCGTCGCACTACGTTACCGGGCTGATGGTGCATGACTACTTGCTCACGGGCATGGGCGAGTCGCCCGTCGCGTTCGCACGGCAGTTTTACCTGCACTTTCCTTTGATCGGCATCGGTCATTGGCCGCCGCTGTTCTACGCCCTGGAAGGCGTGTGGATGCTGGCGGCGGGCACCAGCCGGAGCAGCGATCTGGTGCTCATCGCGATCATCGCGGCTCTGCTCGCGTTTGAGCTCTATCGATTGTCGCGAGCCTATGCCGGGCGCTGGGGCGCGTTCTTCGTGGGATTGTGGCTGTTCGCGGTGCCGGTGATGCGGTGGAGCGACGACCTGATCATGCTCGATGTTTTCGCCGCGCTACTGATCCTGCACGCGACCGTTCGGTTCGGGCGATTCATGGAAACCGAGCGCGCGCAGGACTCGATTTGGTTCGGAGTTGCGGCGGGGCTGGCGTTCCTGGCCAAACCGGCGGCGCTTTGCCTGGTGTTTGTTCCGGCGATGGCTATCTTGATGACCGGAAGATATCGGTTGCTGCGGAAACCGGCGCTCTGGTATGCGGTTCCGATCGTGGCAGTTCTGGTAGCGCCCTGGTATTACTACACGCTGCCGCTCGCATTCTACGGCCACAATACCTTGAGTTTCCGCCAGGGGTTGGCTGAGAACTTCCCGCTGTTCTTCCGCCAGCTTTGGGATGAAACCAGCTTCCTTGGTGTGCTCGGGCTGATCGGAATCGGTATATGGGTTGCCCGCGCGGGAAAAAGATTGAGCGGCGTCGAAGCGTCTTTGGCCGTGCTACCGGCGGCGGTTCTGATTTCGATTTTGGTCGCGCATGTGGATCTGGAACCGCGCTACATTATCCCGGCGATTGCGCCATTGCTGGTCGCCGCCTGCGTAGGCCTGTTGACCCTGGTCCGAATGCAAAAGCGCGCGTGGGCGTCGCTTGGAGCGTTGCTGCTTGCGACCGCTGCATTTGCCGGAATAAGCCGGATGCCGGGACTGCTGGACAATGCGCCGGGCGTCGGCCCTCTGGCTACCGTTGCTTTGCGTGCTGCGCCGGCGGCCGGGACGACCATGCTGGTGGTTGCGCCCACAGCTTCCCGCGAAGGACGCATCATGGCGGAGTTGGCGATGCGCTCGCGCGATCGGAATCTGAATGTGGTCGTGCGGGCGACTAAGTTGTTGGCCGATGTCGATTGGAACGCGACTCGCTATAAAGCTTATGCGAAATCGCCGGATGAAATGCTGCAGATACTGGATCGTAGCGGGATCGACCTGCTACTGATCGATGTTACCGGCAAGATTCCTTCGGTGTGGAGTCATTACGACTTCGCGATGGAACTCCCGAGTCTTGATCCTTCGCGGTTTCAGGAGATTGGACAATTTCCAGGTGGCGGCGCGCCGATCTACAAGCTTTACCGCGTGCTGCCGGGATTGCATCCTACGCCTCGCACGGATTTGATGCTGCGGAAGCTGAACGAGAAGTTCGGGGCCGGCAGCCGGTAGGCTCAGGCCTCTCGAGAACTAAGGTTTCGCTAACCCCTCGGTAAGTACTCGCGACAGGGCGGCAATGGTCAGTTCACCGGGATTATCAGGCGTCCAGTTAACCTCCGGTAAGTCTTCGACGGTAATTGCCATGGCAATCGGACCTCTCTCCGAGTACACGATCCCCACGTCACTGCGCAAATGATCCAGCGCGCCCGACTTATTGGCGACTGGGATGTCTTTGAAGGTTCGCGCAATACCTCCGTGATCCTGCTGCCGCTTGAGTACCGCGATCATTTCCTTTGAAGCATCGGAGTCGACTAACTCGCCGCGGTATAACATCTCCAGGATGGAGACCATCTCGCGGGGCGTGCTGCGGCCGATGCCCCACCTCTTATTCTCGGGCTTCGCGCCTTCTTGCGTGACGCCGCTCGGCTCGGGCTTCAG
>NZ_CAJCHS010000311.1 GCF_903970205.1 Nevskia soli
CATAACGTGCTCAAAGGAGTTCGTTCTCTCTCAATAAAATTAGCAGACCGGATTTTGTATGCGTTGGACATACAACTGAGTGACCTATTGGATGGGCGCTGAACGGGCTGCGGGCGGGGAAATCGTGGTTGCGCGGAAGTCCGGGGCGCCTTGATCTGATTGAACCGGCTGCTATTGGTTCTCCAACTCCGCCCGGAAAGCCTGTTCCGGATCGCTCACGGAGCTCAGGCACCCTTCCGGGTCCACAAACGGATTGACGCCACCGTGTGTGATCCGGCCGAAGTTCCTGTCGTCGCGATCGAAGCGCGCCCCAGAGTCGTCTGAACCAGTTGAAGCGGTGCCCAGCGGTCCAAGTCTTGCACGATGCGGACGAACGGGTACGGTCTAGCGGCTTTCCAGACCTAGACGGAAATACCGGCGCGTCCCCGCCGCCTCCTGCCCTTCTATCTGCGCCCGCCAAGCACCTCGTCATAAACGTCCACGGTTTCGCGCGCCGCTTTCAGCCAGCTGAACTCCGAGGCTCGCGTTCGCCCGCGCTCCACCAGCGTCTTTCGCAAATCGGAATCGCGCAGCACCTCGCAAATGCCGCGCGAGATGTCGAACACGTTTTCCGGATTCACAATCATGGCCGCATCCTGAACCACCTCCGGAAGCGAATACACATCCGAGGAAATCACCGGAGTTCCGGCGGCCATCGCCTCTAGCGGCGGCAGGCCGAATCCTTCGTAGAGAGAGGGAAACACAAAAGCCGTCGCCAGTTCGTAGAAGACCCGCAAGGTATCGAACGGGACGAAGCCCAGGAAGCGCACACAGTGCTCGACACGGCTGTGAATCATCGCGCGGCGCACCTCCGGGTGCTTGTAGATGTCCTCGCCGATAATGATCAGCCGGAGCGACTGGTACGGATGCGTGTTCACCAGCTCCTGGCGCGCCACGGCGAAGGCTTCAATCATGCGCGGGATGTTCTTCTGCTTCCGAATGTGGCCCGCATAAAGGAGAAAGGGATACGTGATCTGATAGCGCTCCAGGATGCGTCGACGTTCGCGATCCCTTCGTTCCAGTTCCGATGGCTGCGAGCCCGGCTGGAAGAAGACCGGGTCGGGCGCGTTATGGATGACGCGAACGCGGTCGACGTCAATGCCGGTGAAGTTCGTCACGTCCCGCTTCGTGGAGGCCGAGACGGAAATGACGCAAGCGGCGCGTTGCAGGGTGCGCGTGAATCGAAACCTCCGTAAGGCGTGCAGCCAAGGCGGGGATTCGTCGAAGAGAATGCGGCTCATATCGTGAACCGTGACGACGTATGGCAAAGAAATCAGCATCGGAACCCGCGCCAGCGGGACGTGCGTCAGATCCACATCCAGATTGCGGATCAGCCGGGGAAGCGAGAAGTGGTCGATGCGGTTGAGATCGCTGGTTGCGTGCGCGACGAATTCAAACGAGGGAGCATGTTCGCGGACCAGGCGCTGGTCGGAAGGGGCGCCGATCAGCAGGAATTCATAGGGGCACTCAATCTGGTGCAGCGCGCGGAGCAGGTTGCGGATGTACGTGCCGATTCCGAAGTCCCGGATCCGGCGAACGTCAACCGCAATTCTCAAGCCCGTACCGCGTCGAGCTTCCAGCTATAGAGCGGGAACCGGTCCGTAAGCGCTTCCACTTTACGGCGCACGGACTGGCTGACCTCGGGCGCGTGAATGTCGTTCAGCGTTTCAGCGATCAACCGGCCGACTTCGCGCATTTCCGGCACGCCGAAGCCGCGCGTGGTGACGGCCGGGCTTCCCAGGCGGATGCCGCTCGGGTTGAGCGGAGGATTCGGATCGAACGGAATCGTGTTCTTGTTGACGGTGATGCGCGCGTGGTCGAGAGCGGCCTCGGCTTCCTTGCCGCGAATACCCTTCGAGAATACGTCGACCAGCATGATGTGCGTGTCGGTCCCGCCGGACACGATGCGGAACCCTTCGTCCGTCAGGCTGGCCGCGAGAGCCTGGGCATTCTGAATCACGCGCCGCTGATACTCGACGAAATCGGGTTTGAGCGCTTCGAGGAAGCAGACGGCCTTCGCGGCGATCACGTGCATCAGCGGACCGCCCTGATTGCCCGGGAAAACATTCTGGTCGATGGCTTTTGCGTACTTCTCTTTGGCCAGGATCAGACCGGCGCGCGGCCCGCGGAGCGTCTTGTGCGTGGTCGTGGTTACGATATCGGCCCACTCGCAGGGGTTCGGATGCAAACCGGCCGCAACGAGACCCGAAAAATGCGCCATGTCAACGAGAAACACCGCACCGATCTCGTCGGCGATTTCCCGGAACCGGGGGAAATCCCACGTGCGCGAATAAGCGCTTCCGCCGGCGATGATCATCTTCGGCTTGTGCTCGCGCGCGGTGGCGATCAGGTCGTCGAAATCGATGAGTTCGTTGTCTTTGCGAACCTTGTACGATACGACCTTATAGAGCTTGCCGGAGAAGTTGAGCTTGTGTCCGTGTGTGAGGTGGCCGCCGTGCGAGAGGTCGAGTCCCATGATCGTATCGCCCGGGTTCAAGACGGCCCCGAAGGCGGCGGCATTGGCC
>NZ_CAJCHS010000312.1 GCF_903970205.1 Nevskia soli
TCGCTAATGCATTACTCGCGCGGCCGGTAAGCGGATCGACTGCACTAATACCCAACGTGGCGCGAGCCCAAAGATCTCCTAACCGAATAGCGGCAGCATGATCGAAGCGCGGTCCGTCGCGGTCCAGCAGTTTCTGTGCGGTCTCTGGATCGCGGACCTCAAGGAAGTTGAACGCATTCTCGAAGGTATGTAGGCTACTTACCGGATCGGCGATCTTGGCCAGCCAAAGAGAGCGGATCTGTTCGTATCCGGCCGTGTCGCCTAGCCGTTCCCCATCCAAGTTGAACGTGGCGTAAGGGCCCGCCAGGAACGTCGAATCCGGGTTTTGGCTGACTAGCGCCGCGAGCGCCGCGGTTCGTCGCTTACGCAACCCCGCGCTATCGGCCGCGTTTGGCTGATTGGCGTACCAGACGAGCAGTTTCGGCGAATCCTCAGCAGCCAGCCCTTCCTCGATACGAAGGACCTCCGGTTCACTGAGCGCGAGACCGGACTTAATCACTTCGATATGTCTCTCGGCGGGCCAGTTCCTGTGGAGGGACATCTCAGCCTTGTCATCCAATTGATGTCGAATTGGGATCCTAAGATCGAGGGCGAACGGATGGATGGTTTTGTAGCGCCACTTTGAAAGTGCGTCCACGACATTAGCAGGCAACCCGGTGCTGGTCTCGACAGAAAAGGGAACCCCTCCGCCGTCGATCGTCATGCGAACGCTCGCAATATCGGTGTAGTAGTTGCTCTGGAGGGAGGCGTCCCATTCCGGCTCAACTTTAGTTTGAATCGTGGGATCTTTACTCGACGGGGCGGCGGCCAGCGTGAGGATTGTTGCAACGAGCAACGTGACAGTCATGCATTCGCGAGCGCGCGGCATTCGATGTATCAGTATACGTGCTCCACAATGTAGACGGAGACTTCTACGTCAGTATCTCGTCAAGCCAGTTATAAATACGATAGTCCCGGTAACCAGGCGCCGCAACTTCGCAGTGCTGATCCGCGCCTTGGTCTTTCGTGAAATGAATGATTTGTTTCGGGGTGGTTAGCGCGTCGTAGAGCTTCTGCGCCTGGCCGGGGAAGAATTGCTCCCCCTCCGGCTCGGTAATCAACATGGGGCAGCGGATATTGCCCACGACATCAGCCAGGTTGTACTGCTGCACGGTACGGAAAGCATCGTAGTAAGAGTCCATCCCCAGCGGACGCATACGAAAACTAAGCGTCGCGCGAGCTCTGGCGCTTGCCGCGGTTCCGATCTTGATCATCTGATCGAACTTAGCCTTGTCTCCGTCATCCAGCACCTTACGCACGAAGGCAGGAAGGTTGTGAAGCCACGGTTCCGAGACGTTCATCACGCCTGGATCGGCAACCCCGGCCGCTATCCGGTGCTCAAAGGCCAACGCCCGCGGAACCCAATAGCCGCCTTGACTAACGCCGATCAGCGCGATACGTTTCCGATCTACTTCGGGATGCCGGAACATGGCATCAACCACCGGAGTGATCACTTTCTCCCAATCCGGCCGGAAGTACAGTTTGTTTACCCAAAGAGAATCGCCTTGGCCGGGCCCATTGAAGATCAGGCAATTGTATCCGCGCGCCAATGCTCCGGCGCCGCCTAAAACATACAAGCTACACTCGAGCCCATCGGCGCCGTTATTGATAATAACCAGAGGACGGCGGCGCCGTGACTTATCGACGCGCAGGAACCAACCGGTGAGGTTTGTGTTTTCGTAGGGAATCTCAATTCGCTCGATGGGTGGATCGAAGGACGCCGCAGCCGCAGCCCAGCACGCGGCGTACTCTTGCCAGGATGGGAGCATCCGTTCGGGATGTTCCGTGCCATCCAGAAACCGCATGGCCGCACTCAAGTACTTAGCCGCCCATAGATGCGCTTCGCGCGCGCTCACCTTATGGCCCTTGGCGGAAGCTTCGTCCGCCAATGTGCGCGCCTCTAGCCCAGCTTGGTGGTAAGCCTGAAAAGCGGATTCGAAGTCACCTGGTTTGATCTTCGAAGTAATCGCCAGTAGTTTCCCTGGGTCGCCCTGGCCGTAGTAGGAGGCGCCGAGCGCGATCAGGGCCGTAAAGCCGAAGTCCGGGTCCGTGAACGGAGAACCGGGTGTCTCGTTTTGCGCGCCAGGTGGAGGGGTCTGGGCTTGCGCTCCGGCTCCAGCGAGTGCGGCGGCTGCTGTAACGAAGGAACGGCGGTTGAGCAAGGTGTGCCTTTCTCCTCCACCATACGACGATCGAGCGACTGAAGTTCCGTGCAGGGACTTCCAGCTCGTCGCGGATAATGAGGGAACAGGTTGGTCGAAATGAATGCGTAAGGCTGCGGTGATCGGGATCGGTTCGGCGTGTTTTGTGGTCGGCGCCGCTTATGGCGTGCGCGGCCGCTCGTCGCAGTTGTTCGGTCCTTCCGTTTATCGAGGGCGCGGCAAGCGGAAATCAATTGCTTTGACGTTTGATGACGGGCCGAGCGAAGGTAGTCTGACGCTCGTCGATTATCTGGAAGAACAGCAGGTCAGGGCGACCTTCTTCCAGTGCGGCATGAATGTCCGGCGGCATCCTGAGATCGCACGGAGCATCCATGCTGCGGGACACGAGATCGGCAATCATACGTACTCTCACGCACGGCTTTGTCCTCGTATTAGCCGTAAGCCGAACTTACTGTCCCCGGAATCGATCTACTCCGAGTTATCGCGGGCCCAAGAAGCAATCCAGAGCGAAACCGATGTAAATCCAACTTTGTTTCGCGCTCCTTACGGGCTGCGATGGATTGGATTAGCCGAAGCGCAGCGACGCCTGAGTCTACTAGGCGTCATGTGGACGGTTATCGGGAACGACTGGAAGTGGCCGGCACAAAGGATCGCGAAACTCGTCCTGCGCAAGAGCGATCCGGGCGGTATCATCTGCCTGCACGACGGGCGTGATATTCAACCGAAGCCGGACATATCGGAAACGCTGCTCGCAATAAGAGAGATTATCCCGGCGCTGAAAGACAAAGGGTACTCTTTCGAGACCGTCAGCGAGCTAGTGAAGCAGGATATGACTTGCCGAATAACGGGACCGGAGACCAGTCCAGGATCGACTAATGCGGCGCGCCAAGGTATTTATTGAAGAATAAGAGCGTTTCCACCGCTAGCGTCCGGCGCGCCTCCGGAGTCTGGAACGTGTGTTCGTCATCGACTTTGATGAACGACGCTGGTACTCCGGCCACCTGTAACTTGTCGTACAGTTCCTGCGATTGCGAAATGGAAACGCTTTGGTCTTTCGTTCCATGAACAATCAGGAACGGCGCGTCTCCCTTTGCAACGTGGAAGACCGGCGATGCTTCACGCCAAACCTCGGGATGAGCCTTGAAATCCGACCCTAGGAAACCCGTCAGAAACTCGTCTCCATCCGGGTCGTGATTCACCGTGAAATCGACTGGTCCGCTCACGTCTACGACGGCCTCCACTTTACTGGAGTACTTGGCCAGGCTGGGATCGGAGTTGTCGCGAGTATCTTCCATCCCGAGCAGAGCGGCCAGTTGGGCGCCGGCTGAGTGACCGAAGGCACCGATGCGTTCCGGGTTAACGTTGTACTCCGCGGCGTGGGCACGTACCCAGCGAACCGCTCGCTGCACATCGTCGAGTTGCGCCGGCCAGAGATTCACCTTAGCGGCGAACAAACGGTAGTCCACGGCAAATGCGACGAATCCGGAGCGGGCCAGGAATTGGGCCATGCCGCGCATCGTGCTCTTATCCATACTGATCCATCCACCTCCATGAATCAGGACAACAGCCGGGCTAGTTTCCGTTCCGCGGGTAGCGGGTTCGTAGACGTCGAGGTGCAGATCGGATCCGTTTACGGAGCCGTATCGCACGTCCTTCTGAACTTTGACCGACTCGCTGGGATTTGATTCCTGCGCGCAAAGAGTTGTCTGGGCGGCCGTGACTGAGAAGATGGTCAGCAGCACGAAAGTAGCTCTGCTCATTGACTAATTGTCTTCGGCGGACTTGCAACAATGGATAAGAGCGCATGCGGCGAGCGGGAAAGCGGAAACTACCTGATTTTAGTAAACGTGAATTTCTAGTCCAGTCGTGCCGCGGCGTTGCGGGGGCGATCGGGTTGCCTTTGCTGCTTTCCGGCGTTCCGGACGCTTACGGCGGAGAGTTTCACCTTCATCCGCAATACCGGACTGCTGCTACGCTCGATCCCGTTCTTCTCAAAGTTGACGCGGGGTTGGATCGATTTGTCAACGAGAAGTACGCGGATAAGATTGCCGTCGTTCTCGGAGAACTTAGTGTTGAGTTACTCCGTTCACCTCGCGAGTTGCGCGGATTCGCGGAGGTTCTCGCACCGGATTTCCGCGGCTCTTCGATGCAGCCTGCCGACACGCGCGCTTTGAGGTCTGGAGTAGTGTCGACTAACCGGGTATCTTTCGCTCGCACGAGGTCTTTGGGACGTGAAGCGTTTTTAGCGGACCTGCGGTCGGCTTGGGACGGATTTGGCAGGTTCCGAACGGCCGAGTTTCAGGTTACTCGGATAGAGATCGGGAATGCGGGCGTCTTGCAGACTCGCGTTCGTTATGAGTTAGTCGGGGAAGGTTCGGGATTCCACCGTGAGCAGCGCGTGGGGGAGTGGGCTATTGAGTGGGACCCCGCCTTTCACATTCAGGGCTGGAGTGCTGATAGCGAAGTGCGAAGCCGATCTTCGAATCCGGTATATGTCGACATTTCAGGTCACGCTTTTGCAGGTGTGCCTTCTTATTCCGCGCAGTTGGCGCAAGGTGTCGATTACTGGCGGACCGTTCTCGATGGCGCTTGTGGGATCGATATCTATGGTCATAACGGCGTGTCGGTCGGGGACATGGATGGAGACGGGTTCGATGACTTATATGTGTGCCAGCCGGCTGGGCTTCCGAACCG
>NZ_CAJCHS010000313.1 GCF_903970205.1 Nevskia soli
CGGGCTGAAAGTAACCGCGGAAAACGGCTGGTTCGCGGCGCGGCCATCCGGCACGGAAGCTATCTATAAGTTATACGCTGAAAGCCTCGTCAGCCAGCAGCATTTGGACTCGATCATCGCCGAGGCCCAAAAAATAGTAAGTGCGGCCATTTAGGCGCGGAGTCGGGATACATTCATCTCCGAACCTGAATCGCCCGCCAAACGAACCGCGCCGGGAAGAATAGGATCAGCGACCAAAGAACTAAAGCCGGACCGTATGCAAGTAAGAAGGCGAGGATAGCCGCGCTGGCGCCAACCAGATTCTCGTAACCGCGAACCGCGGCATCGCCTAACTTCGAAACCACAGACGGGTTCGCTGCCGGTTTGTGTTCTTCCTCGTTAAGTTGTAGCACGATGGCTGAGAACGCGAGGCGATCGCTCAATGCTTCTTTCTCGGCAACAAGCTTCTCAATCGTCCCGCGGGTATCGTCGATCTGATTCTCCACAGCCAACACATCGGATACACTGCCCGTGCGCTGCCTGAGTAGCTCGTTCAGCCGCTGCTCGGCATTCCGGGCGTTCGCGAGGCGCGCGTCCACGTCGACCACTTCATCGGTGACTTCAGTCGCAGTCCGCGCTTCGGATTGTACGCGACCCAGCGCCTTGAGTTCCTCAACGGTGTGATCGAGGTCCGCGGCGGGCGTGTTGACTGTGGCGGTCAGAGAGCGCGACTCACCGGCCGGAGCGTTCACCTGCATCTGTGCAACATAGCCGTGGTGCTCGGCTACGATGTTATCCATGGCGGCCCGTGCCCGACCGAAGTCCTTGCAGACAATCGTCAGTCCCGCTCCATGCACCAGCATCGGCGCGCGCTTTTGGATTTTGACCGGTACGGCAAGCCGAGGGTCGGCAAACGACCTATAGTCTTGAAGAACGATCCCCCTTGATTGCAACTTGCTTGATTGCAACTTGTAAGATCGCGACCCGAAAAACGAGATGCCTACGACGCCCATGATCACAAGTGCGGCAAAGACTAGGATTGCTTGCCGGTTGGCTGTCTTCACTGTCTTCGCCGGCTTACGCGGATAAGGCGCGCTGAACGAGGGAACCTCGACTTCCCACTCGCGCATCTGACCCGAAACGCTCTCCAACTCCGCGCGTAAGGTACGGCACTCACCGCACTGCTTGAGGTGCTCTCCCGCCATCCCTGCGCGTGCGGGAAGTAACTCGCCATCCAGATAAGCCATAAGTTCTTCAGGTCGCAAAGGGTGATTATTCGCGGTCACGCAAAGCCCCCTTTCGGGTTGCTGCCATACTCGGCTCCAGCAGATCCCGCAAAGCCGTTCGAGCACGGAAGAGCCGGGAGCGAACGGTATTTATCGGCAAGCCGAGTAAGTCCGCAATCTCCGCATAAGTGAGCTGCTCGTACTCACGCAGCATCAGGATTTCGCGCTCGCCTGGGTCGAGCTTTGCCAAAGCTTGCTGCAACCAAACGGTCGTATCCGGAGCGTCGCGCGAAGTCAAATTGCCCAAGCTCGAAGAAACCGGCGAGCGGCGTAGGTGGCGACGTTCGGCAAACAGAAGGTTCATCGCGATGGCATAGAGATAGGTTCGAACGGACGCTCGCGGCCGATAGCTTGCGATCCCGCGCATCGCCGCCAGAAACGTTTCCTGCGTCAGATCCTGCGCGCGCTCCGTCCCCGGAAGCCGTCGCCGGAAAAACCGGTAGAGAGGATCGCAATAGCGGGCAAAAAGTTCCTCGAACGCATCGCGCGATCCGGACTGGAATTCCAGGATGAGGGACTCGTCGCTGATCATTCACGCCATCCGTTAAGTGATGTTATGTCGCAAGCGGCCAAAAAGTTCCCGCTAGCTTTTAAATTCTTCAGTCTTAGCCTGTTCTGACGGGTGCTAGGCTGTTACAGAATGCAGCGGCTCTTTTCTTCATTTCTTACCCTTGTTACGGTTTTGGCTCTCGCCGGCCGGCTATCGGCGCAAACGCCTGCGGCGAGGCCAGCGACTCATACTCCCGCGAAGCCTCGCACGGCCGCCGCGCCTGCACTCACAACAGACGATCAGAAGACGATCTACGCGCTCGGCGTCTCGATGTACCAGTCCATCCAGCCGTTTGATCTATCGCCCGCGGAACTGGCGATCGTCAAGCGCGCCTTCAGCGACGCGGCCGCGGGTAAACCTGCGATTGACGTCGAAGCGTTTCAGCCCAAGATAGGAGCATTGCGGAACGCGCGTGCTTCCGCGGTCGCTGCCAAGCAGAAAACGGCGTCACTAGCCTTTCTCGCCAAGGCGGCTACCGCACCGGGCGCCGTGAAAACCGATTCCGGCATGATCTATCGCGAACTAAGACCCGGCACGGGCGCGTCCCCGGCAGCTACCGATACTGTCAAAGTAAACTACCGCGGCACCTTTACCGACGGCAAGGAGTTCGATAGTTCTTATAAGCGTAACGAGCCCGCTACCTTTCCGTTGAACGGAGTGATTAAGTGCTGGACCGAGGGTCTGCAGAAGATGAAGGTAGGCGGGAAAGCGAACTTAGTCTGCCCCTCGGATCTCGCTTACGGCGACCGCGGGCGTCCGTCCATACCCGGCGGTTCAACCCTTGTATTCGATGTGGAACTACTGGAGATCGTGAATCCCGCGAAGTAGAGAGCGTCGTTACTTAGGACTATCCTCGCCGGCAAACGTAATCGAGGACTCCGCTTCGAACTTACGATAGCCTCGAAAATCTAACTCATTCTTTATCTGCTTCGTCCAGAGCAGCAACGTTACGGACGCGTCGGCGGGAAGCAGGTAAGTCTTAGTCCCGATGGGCGTCTCCGTATAGTCCACATCGGTCGAGATCTGACGCGTCTGTATCTCGGGTGGAATGTCTTTCGCCGTATAGGAGATCCTCCACACGGCGCCGTTGCTGGGGTCGGCATATACGGAACCTTTATAGCCCACAACCGCGCTGGCCCCTTGGCTGATCCGCAAAGTCATCGCCGACTGCTCCTTATCGACAGTGAAATCAAACACCGCCAGCTGTTTGCCGCGCACGGTCTCCCATCGGTTCCAGCTAAAGTATGCCGTGCTGTTCTTGCCGAGCACCTGCGCGAGCAGCATGCCGAACTCTCCTTCCGTGGTCAGCGGCAATGGGCGGGGCTGCGCACCCGGTTTGACCCTTTTTCCGTTGACCGTCTGGATCGTTTTCTGCTCGCGCCCATCGTGGAAGCTGAGCTTCGACACGACTGTATCGCCCTTGCGCCAGCGCTTCGGTTGCACGTCCGCCTCCGATTCGCGCGTCACCTGATCGCACACGAAGTTCGGCAGATTGGAAACGTAGCGGTCGGCGTAATCGTGCATCGAATCGAGGAGTTTGTCCTGCGTGTCCGGGTCGGGGGCCGCCGGGGTTTGCGCCAGAGCGGCGGCCGCGAAAATCAGAGCGAAGACAAGGGAACGCATTCGGAATGGCAATCTTTCTACAACATACCTGAAGCCGGGATGTCTGGCAGCCCACGGAAAAAGTCGCGAGACACCGCTTGCTCACGCGCGCGGCTCAGTAGATTCAGTATTGGAGTAACCTGTGACCAATGCCCGCAGACTATTCCACTGCATTCGCCGCCCTCAGATCCATACTGGCTAACCACGCGGACAAGTTTTCCGTGACGGTGGACAAGCCGACCGAGTACACGCTCGTGACCCAGTCACCTTCGCCATTGCCTCAACACAAAAACGAACCCATGTTCTTCGGATCGGTTCGCCTGGGCAAGGCATACGCGAGTTTCCATCTGTTCCCGCTTTACGTGAACCCGGAACTCGCGAACGGCCTTTCGCCGGCCCTCAAAAAACGGATGCAAGGCAAATCATGCTTCAACTTCAAGACGCCGCCGGAACCCGACGTGTCGGCCGACCTGGAACGACTGGCTGCCGAGGCAGTCCAGGACTGGGCGCGCAGGAAATGGCTCTGACGACCGTTCCCAAAGCTTCAAGCGAGGGCGCCGCGGCGCGGTAACACGTGTGCCTCGACAAAGTTCGTGATGAGGCGCAATCCATTCTCGGTCAAGATACTCTCCGGATGGAATTGTACGGACTCGATCGGCAACTCCCGATGGCGCAGCGCCATTAAGTAACCGTCGTCATGAGTCCAGGCGCTGGCTTCGAGCACAGGCGGCAGACTATCGCGCTCGACGATCAACGAGTGATAACGTGTGGCCGGGAACGGGTTCGGCTGGCCCGCAAAGCATCCCTTTCCGTCGTGACTAATCGAGCTGGTCTTACCGTGCATCAGGTGCGCCGCTTGCAACACCTTGCCACCGAACGTGAGTCCGATCGCCTGATGACCTAGACAAATTCCGAGCACCGGTGTGTTAGCAGCGGAGAACGACCGGATCATCTCGGGGTAGTGTGAGTCCGCCGGATGTCCCGGTCCCGGACCGAGCACCACAAAGTCATAACCCGCGTTATAGAGTGCCGGCGTTACTTTGTCGTTGCGCACGACATCGGTATCTACTCCGGCCAGACATAGATACTGATAGATGACATAGACAAAGCTGTCGTAGGCATCCACGAGAAGAGCTTTCACTGGGCTGTCCCCAAAGTAGCTCCCAGACTAACTTCGCTTCTTACGTCCTCGCCGGTGATCGCCCAATGCAGCGACGCCATCTTGCGGAGCGTTTCGCGCCACTCGTTTTCGGGAACTGAATCCGCCACAACGCCCGCCGACGCCCGCACAAAGAAACGATCGCGGTAGTGCATCGCGGTTCGGATGCAAAGCGCCGTCAACGCCGAGTTATCGAATCCAATGATGCCGATCGCCCCCGCATACACGCCGCGCCGGGAGGTTTCCAGTTCCTCGATGATTTCCATGGCCCGAATCTTCGGCGCGCCCGTCATGGTGCCTGCGGGAAACGTCGCGGCCATGGCGGCGTACACGTCGTAGTCGTCGCGTAGCGTGCCCGAGACATTCGAAACCAGATGATGCACATGCGAATACGATTCCACGATCGCCAGTTCGTCCACATGCAGCGTGCGCGGACGGCAAACGCGGCCGATGTCATTGCGGCAAAGGTCCACTAGCATGATGTGCTCGGCCATCTCCTTTTCGTCCGCCAGCAGCGCCGCCGTCAGTGCCGCGTCTTCCACGGGGTCCGGCGACCGCCGCGTGGTTCCGGCAATGGGCCGCATCTCAATGCGCCCATCGAGCACGCTCAAGAACAATTCAGGACTTGCGCCCACCACCGTGAGATCTCCAAACGGGGCAAGGAACATGTAGGGCGAAGGATTGCGCACGCGCAGCCGCCGGTAGACATCGAACGGATGCGCGGTCGACGTGATGGTCAGTTCGTGGCCCAGTTGCACCTGGTAAATGTCGCCAATCCGTATATACTGGAGCGCCTTTTCCACGTTCTGCATGTAAGCGGGCGCCTCGATGGAATCGGTAATTCGCAGCGGTCCAGGCACGGGCGGCGCAGTCGTCTCCGCGGCCAAAGTGAAGCGGCTGGCGGGCTCCGAAAGCAGCAGGTCTTTCAGTTCCTCAACGGGCGGTCCGCTCGGAAACGAATCGCTGGCATGCAGGATCAGAGTGCATTCGCCGCCTTCCCGCAGGTCGGCCCGAATGAGCCCGCGATAGATCGTAAGACTCACATCCCAGTTCACGCGATCGGATGGAATGCGGCGCGGCAGATCCTCGATCGCCCATGCCGTATCGTAGCCGAAATACCCGAAGAAGCCAAACGAGAGACCGTTCGATTCGCGGCGGCTCGGCTGCTCGATTTCGAAGCCGGATTGCACGGAGCGCAGAAAATCCCAGAGCCCCTGCCGGTTCACGAGCGACACGGATTCGCTGGTCACGATCACGGTGCGATCGCGCGCCGCTTTATCCAGAATCCTGGTCCGCAGCCCGGGATTGCCAGTGACTTGCACCAGCCGGTCGTGGACCTTCACGGTGACGAGCGGATCGAAGCCGATGAACGAGTGCAGCGAGTCGCGCGCCGGCCCGCTGAGCGATTCGAGCAGGTATACGCATTCCGGCCCGAAGTAATTGCGCAGCGACAGGAAGACGTCGAACGGATCCAGCCGCGGAAGCGCGTAATCGGTCGTGCGCACGCGGGTGTGCGCTACGTGAGACGCGATTTCGGTCGGCATGGGTTGGGCATGGATAATGGGTTGGGCATGGATAAAGGATAACGGAGCGCTGTGATACTAGCGCCATGCGCACAGCAGGCGCCCGCTAGATCCGCGAATGGCGAGGCGATCGGAGCGTTCAGCGAAATAGCGGGCGTTCACCTCGGTTGCGCCGAGATCCTCGTGTTTGGAGAAGCCGGAGAGTTCAGCGGCGATTTCCCCGGGTGTAAAGAAGAGTTGAAACGGCTCACCGGCACTTTGGACCCGTGACGCCAGTGCATCGCGCGCTATCTGTTCCCGCGGTGGGAGCACTGCGCGCGGTTGTCCGTAATCGAACGTAACGCCGCTTCCAACGGGCTGCGCGGCGATAAACGCGACAGTCGTCCGAAAGGCGTTCAGGGTCAGATAAGGAACCACGCCAAGCCAGGCGAAGTATGCAGGCGCCTGTCGATCGAATCCCGCGGCCGTGAGTTCCGCGGCCAGTGATTGGGTTTCGAAGTTCACTGGAGTGTAAGTGAGGCTTTCAGGAATCGCAATCCCGCTTCGGGCAAGCAGCTCCCGCTTCCACTGTTGAGTCGCGGGGTGGTCTACCTCAAACACGCGTAGCTGCGGATACGGATTGCGGTAAGCAAAGGTATCGAGACCGGCCCCGAGCAACACATACTGACTTACTCCCGACTCGACCGCCCCGCGCAAATTGTCTTCCGCATAGCGGCTGCGGGCAACCAGATGGGCGCGCATACCCATTGCAAAGGGTTCGCCGGCGCCGTCCAAGTAAGCGTTCAAGCTATCCGCATAGTGCGAGCCTAGCATCGGAACCGCAACCGGGTCGTGGAACACGATAGGCATGTCGCACAATTGGTGAACGGCGCGGCGTAGAGCCACGCCCAGTGCGGTGCGTGATGGAACTGCTTCGACCATGACCCATTTTCCTAACCCTTCGCGGGAATCGGTGCAGTAGAATCGGTTTTACATGGCCGCCGATCCGACCGTTATCGAAAAGACCACCGACCCCGGGACGCAAATTGAAACCTTGAAGGTCACCGGCCCGGTAACTCTAGCCACGTTGTTCGAGTTCCAGGGCGCGTTACGAGAGGCCACCGGCCCGAAAACATTGATCGACTTCTCCGGCGTACCCTATATGGATTCGGCTGGACTGGGCGCCGTTCTCAACTTCTATGCAAGCGCGCAGCGGCACGGCAGGCGACACGCGATCGTCGGCATGTCACCGCGAATCCTGACGATGTTTCAAGTGTCGAAGGTAGATAAGTTCCTCTCGATTTACCCTTCTGTTGAAGAGGGCGCGAGATCGTTAGAGTAGCCAGAGAGTGAGTACAGCCGGGCAAGATCCGGTGCCAGAGACGCCTCAGCCTTCAGAGTCGGAACGACATACGGAAACGGGCATTTGGCTGATCCGTGTGATTCTGTGAACTTTGTGCGCTTCGCACTTTCATTCTCACCTCAATTCGAGGGAAGCGCCGGTGCAGTGGGCATCGCGGATCGATGATTCTCGTTGCGATGGGCTGGATTTCGAATCGACTTCGTCTGGCTTGTAGTCTCAAGTTTCGCGATCTTTCTGGCAATGTTCTACTTTCTGTTTTATCGGTCGAATGATTCCCGAGCAAAGACGACGTCGGGACTTTGTTTTGCGTGGCTCGTTGCCTCTTTTGTTTACGTGGCACGAGCTCTTTTCGCTGGAATAATGGATTTCGGCTGATCAAACCGCCGCGAAATCAGAAAAGGCGCCAGCAACCGTAAACGAATTGCGAGAGCAAGTCCCGATCCCCTTCCACTAGTCCTCTGAAACAAATGAGGGTAGTCGCGTCCGTATCATTTTGTGGAATCGCCTTACTGGCGCAAGCTGTAATGGCGGAGGAACCGGGCAAACCGGTTGAAAATCAGGATGCCATCGCCTATCAGGCGCTGACTCGCGCCTACGCCGAACTGCGCGTCAAGAACTACGACGGCGCCGTCGCCGATTTCACGGAAGGCATCCGGCTCTCACCGCATCGCGCCGACATCCGCAAAGATCTCGCGTACACCCTGCTGAAGATTGGCGAGAATGAGGCCGCGCGCGATCAGTTCGGGGAAGCCATGCGGCTGAATCCGGCGGATACGCACGTGGCTCTCGAATATGCTTTTCTGAGCTTCGAGAGCGTCGATCGTACATCGCATGGCGAAGCGATCGCCGGCAAAGCGGTGGCACGGCGCATTTTCGACCGCGTGCGGCACGATTCAGCGGCCGACGACGCCTCGCGCGCCAGTGCCGAACAAGCCTTTCACAACATCGACGGGCCGCTCGAAGCCAATATCGAAAGATGGAAGCAGGCGCTGGCCACGGGACCCGAAACTTTTTCCGCGCACTTCGAACTCGCGGAGCAGGCCGAGCAGCGCGACGAACTGGAATTAGCCGTCGAGCACTATCGCCGCGCCTGGCAGATGTTGCCTGTGCGCAAAGGCGTGCTGCTCGACCTCGGCCGCGTCCTTGTTCATTTAAATCGCATGGACGAAGGCAATGCGGCTCTTCTGGCGGCTTCGCGCGGCGGCGAACCACGCGCGGCTGAGTTCGCCAAGGGAATGCTTCCGGACCGCTATCCGTTCGTCTACGAATTTCGAAGAGCGCTGGAACTCGACCCGCACAATATCGAACTGCATCGCGAACTCGCGTACCTTCTTTTGCGTATGGCCGACCGCAATGAAGTTCCCGCGGCCGAGGCCGAAAACGAATTCCGCATCATCGTGGATTCCGAACCGGCCGATCTCTTGTCCGCCGCGCAACTCGGCTTCCTGTATCTCGGCAGAAACGAAACGGTCAAAGCCGCGCCGGTGCTCAAGCGCGTGTTGGACGGCGGTGACGAGGAACTTGCGAATCGCGTCCGCGTCGCTCTTCACCTGCCGCAGCAATTGCGCCGGACAGCATCGCCTGATGAGGCTGCGGCTGAAGCGCGCATCATGGCGGATAAAAGCATTCAAGCGGGATATCTGAAAGACGCGCTTAAGTTTCTGAAAATCGCGCATGACGCCGACCCGGTCGATTTCTCCCTCATTCTGAAACTCGCAAGCGTCTACAACATGCTCCACGATGACCGCACGGCGATGCGATGGTATGCGTTGGCGAAGCAAAGTGAGGACGACGCGGTCGCGGGCAAAGCCGCAACCAGCATCAACTCGCTCCGCCCGTCCACGGAAGACTTCCGCACCACGGTGTGGAGTTTCCCGATGTTCTCGACGCGCTGGCACGATCTGTTTTCTTACGCGCAGATGAAGACCGATATGAAACTCAAGCGGACGAACTGGTTCCGGCCCTACATCTCGCTGCGATTTATCGGGGACACAAAGGAAACGCTGCAAGGGTCCACCGCATCCGCTCCTCAATATCTGTCGGAAAGTTCATTCATTACTGCCGTAGGAGTGGCGAGCAAACCGGTGTTCGGCGCCACGGCGTGGGCGGAAGCCGGTGAATCGATAGGCTACTTGACGGATCACGCCATCCCGGACTATCGCGGCGGAGTTACCTGGTCTCGATCGCGCGGCGAGAACATCTTTAGTAAAGAGCGCGGATTCTTCTTCGAAACCAACGACGATCTGGTCTACGTCAGCCGCTTCGATCACGACACGCTCGGATACACCCAGAATCGCGCGGGATATACTCCCGCTACCTTGCCGCTGCAAACCCAGCTTTTCTGGAACTTGAACTTCACTGGAGATCTGAAACGGCAGTACTGGGCAAACTTCGC
>NZ_CAJCHS010000314.1 GCF_903970205.1 Nevskia soli
GCGAGTATTTCCGGCAGAATGCCGGACGGACGGACCCGCGGCAATCGACGACCGAAGAGCGCACAGGCGGTTTCAAGGATATCTTCAGCCAGTTTTTTAAAGGCGGCAGCGAGACCGAGGAGGAGACGCCGGAGAAAGGCGCGGATCTCGAGTACGCCATCAATATCGATTTCTGGCAGGCGATCAAAGGGACGACGCTGAAGCTGGAAGTGACGCGACACGAGGTGTGCCCGACGTGCCACGGCTCCGGCCAGGGCGCGGGTGGGAGCGTGACGTGTCCGCAGTGCAATGGCACGGGACAGGTGACGCAGATGGCGGGGGCCATGAAGTTTAGCCTCTCGTGCCCGCGCTGCAACGGCAAGGGCCGCCTGCGCAACGCGTGCCCGACGTGTCATGGCGATGGGCGCATCGCGCATAAAGAGACCGTGGACGTGCGCATTCCCGCGGGCGCGCAGACCGGTTCGCGGCTGCGTGTGCCGGGCAAAGGAAATGCGGGAACCATGGGCGCGCCGGCAGGCGATTTGTATATCACGACGCGCGTGGAGCCGCATCCTGTATTCAAGCGCGAAGGCGATAATATCGAGATCACGGTGCCGGTGACGGTGACCGAAGCGGCGCTGGGAGCGAAGATCGAAGTGCCAACGATCGATGGCAAGACGCTTTGGAAGCTGCCTCCGGGAACGGCGAACGGTCAGAAATTCCGGCTGCGCGAGCGCGGGGTTTTCAATACGCGCAAGAACGGGCGGGGCGATCAGATTATCGAAGTATCGCTGCAAGCCCCCAAGGCGCAGGATGAGCGAACCAGGGAGATTCTACGCGAGCTCGCGCAATTGAATCCGGAAGATCCGCGGGCTCAGATCTGGAGCGAGGTGTAGCGTATGGCGCCGCGATCGAAATCGAAAGCCGCCTATATGATCTCGTCGGTGGCCGAGCAATACGGAATTCATCCGCAGACGCTTCGCCTCTATGAGCGGGAAGGGCTGCTGAAGCCTTCCCGCAGCGACGGAAATACGAGGCTTTATACCGAGCAGGATCTGGAACGGCTGGAAGTGATCCTGCATCTGACGCGCGATCTGGGCGTGAATCTGGCGGGTGTTGAGATCATATTGAATATGCGCGAGAAGATGCGGCAAATGCATGAAGAAGTAGAGAATTTCGTGGAGACGCTGAATCAGGAGATGTCGACGCGGTCGCGCGAGGCGGCGCCCCAGGCGCCGAGCGGCGTTCGTACCCTGATTCGGCTGGTAGACGCTAAGCGGCGATGAAGATGCGGGGATTGGTGTCGATCGCGCTGCTGGGAGCGATGGGGGCGGCGGCCGCTTCGGGTGCGGCAAAGACGGCTCCCAAGGACGTGGAAGAAGCGCTCCGCAACCGCGTCGGGCAGTTCTACCAGTTGATCGTGGATAAGAAGTTTCGGGCGGCCGAGGATCTGGTTGCGCCGGATTCGCGGGATGCTTATTACGTTAACGAGAAACCGTCGATTGAGGATTTCCGCGTGGAGGGAATCTCGTGGGAAGACAACTTCACTACGGCGAATCTCACGATGGTGAGCAAGACCAAGATCCGCAATCCACGGGTGGGCGAGTATGAGGAGAACGTGCCTTATTCGAGCCACTGGAAATTCGAGAATGGCCAGTGGTTCTGGTTTATTCCCAAGGTGACCGTGCGGCAAACGCCGTTCGGGGTGATGAAAGTGGATCCGGGGGTGGCCGCCGGAAGCGGGATGGATTTGAAGGCGATGATCGCTAAGGGACCCACGCAGAAAGACGTGCTGCAGGGGGTTGGCGCGGATCGGACGGAAGTGCATCTGACCGGGAACAAAAGTCAGGAAGTGAAGATCGAGAACAAGCTTCCGGGGCGGGTTTCGCTGAGCGCGGAGATTGTTTCGGGCGCGGGATTCGATGTGACTTTGCGCGATTCGGGTCTGGAGGGGCGCGGGAAGACGGAGTTGGTTGTATCTCGGCGTCGCGGGGTGGAGTTTAAGCCGGGGCGATTGACGGTGATGGTTCAGCCTACCGGGCAGGTGTTGCAGATCGCGGTGAATTAGCGACGGGTGGATTCGGCTAGGCCGGAGTGAATAGGTGTTGTGGCCGGGAATCCTTGTGGATTCCCGGCTTTTTGTGTTTATTGGACTGCGATCGTGGCGTTTTCGGATTGATTGCCGGCGCCGCCGAAGGTCAGAACCACGGGAACGGCTGAGCCCGGCGTAACGGTTTCCGGTACCAGCACGTTGACCTGGATCAGACCGATGAAGCCGGGAGCGAGTCCCGCGAACGAGACGGTTGCCGGTTGGCCGCCGATGGTGACTTGCGGGTTATCCGTCAGGGTGATGAGCGGATCGGTGCTCGCGGCCATGCCATCGCTGAGCGGCGCGGACAGCGTTCCTCCGCCGGTAGCGTAGAGGACAATGTAACTCCCGCGCGCGACTGGATTTGTGGCCGAGTTCAGCGTAGCAGCCGGGTAATTGAGGGCGATCGCTTGAATGGGCGCGCCTGTGACGTATCCTGTCGCCGGAAAATCGGCAAATAAGCCGGGATTCGATTCAGCTACCGGCAGCGAAGCGATAACCGTGTAAGGCGTTCCGTTGATGGAGACGACTACCGGCACTTTCGACCCCACAGCCGACTGATAGGGGACCTGCACGTTGATCTGGCCGGCGTTCTCGAAGAAGATTGGAGCTGCCGTGCCGCCGAACAGAACCTGAACACCGGCGAGCGTGGTCACCAGGTTACCGGTGGTGGCGTCGATCGTGCCGGAAACGCCGGCGGCGGGGCCGAATCCCGAGCCGAAGATGCTGACGATCTCGCCGGGCGCGACAACGCTTCCGTTGATGAAGGAAGCGGCGTTCACGACGGCAACGCTTTGGACCACGATCGCGACATGGATGGCCGTCGAGACGCCCGTACCGTCCGTAACGACTACGGGAACGTTAACCGTTCCGGCGGTTGGGAAGATGCCGGTAAGAACACCGTTCGTCAGGGTAATTCCCGCGGGAGGGTTGGCTCCCAAGGCGACCGTATAAGGCGGCGTGCTCGAGAGTGGGACTCCACCCGTGAACTGGAGGGTCGCCGTGTAGGGCAACGCCGCGAACGCGGGAGGCACGCTGGCCGGCACGATGGCCAGAGCGCTGGTCTCGACGTAAAAGACGGGCATCAAGGTCTGCACTTCGCCCAGCGAGTCGGTAACCGTCACGTTGGCGGTGTAGACTCCAGGCGTCGCGGTGACTGTTCCGGAGATTACGCCGGTAGTCGCTGCGATTCCGAGTCCGGTCGGCAGCCCGGTAGCCGTAAAGGTGTACGGCGGTACGCCGTTGGCCGGAACGACGGTGACATTGGTGACTGAGGCCCCGACGAGCACGGTTTGCGGGTTGGGACCGGTCACAGTGAGATCAGCGGAAACCTGGAAATCGACAATGACGGGGAAAGCCGCGCCGGTGGCATCCATGACGGAGAAGGAGACTGGGACGGGCGCTCCTACCGCGGGCGCTGTGCCGGAGATAAGAACGGAGCCGCCGCTTTGAATGGTGTCCGTAAAGCCTGCCGGTAAACCGGTCACCGTCTTGACGGTTAACGGAGGAACCCCGCCGGTGAAGGTGATGGTTGAAGAAACTTTCTCGCCCGCATAAGCCGAGAGCACGTTTGCGCTGGGGGTGATCGGGCCGCTAGATACAGCAATCGATTGTGGAAGCGTGGCGGAAGTACCCGTCGAATCTTGCGCACGGACCGTGTAAGAGTAGATTCCGGGAGTTCCGGTCGGCGTGCCAGTGACGACGCCTGTTTGGGGATTCAACGAGACGCCGGCAGGAAGAGTTCCACCGGCGATGCTAAAGGTGTACGGCGGCAAACCGCCGCCCACGACCAGTTGAGTCGCGGGGAAAGGGGCTTCGGCGTTTACGAGTCCGCCGGCGAGAGTGACGGGCGCAACGGTTACGTTGTAAGTGATCGGGCCGTAGGCGAAGTGGTCGCCCACGAGAATTTCGAACTGGAAGATGTTGGTTCCCGGCGAAAAGACTTCGTTCGGCAGGGCGAAGATGGGCGTGCACGTTACGGCACTGCCGGCCAGGGTGGTGGTGTACACGTTTCCTTCGTAGTCGGCAGGGTTGGCCTCTTTGCAGCGAACGCTCTGAACGGTGGCGCCTGTTCCGTAGGGCGGCAATAAAACCGCGCGCACGGCGACATTGCCGATGGACTGGCCGCTCTGGTTGCCGCCGCTGGCGTATATCCGCAATTGAATCGGAGTACCCCCAGTGCCGGCCTGCGCTGCGTACGTGGCACTGGTGAGATTTGTGGGTGAAATCAACTGGGTCTGCGCGTATTGGAAGTCGGTTCCCGGAGCCACGTAATAGGAGGTTTCGTAGAAAGTGGAGGTGACGGGAGGCGTGGTGGAAAGGGAAGCGGTGATGCTGAATTGCACGTAGCTCGGCCCTGCGTTGATGGGAGCCGACAGGAATTGGACGGAGGCGGTGCCATCCGCGCCGGTCACCGCGCTGTATTCGTTCAGGGGAATTATCCCGTTACTCGTTGTGAAGGTGATGAGCTGACCGGGAAGACCGGCGGAGTTCGGATCGGAACTGGAGGTCACCTTGAAGACAAGCGGCTCGCCGCCGTTGTACTGGGAGTCGGGGTCGAGCTGCCCGTTACCCGAAAGCATCGTAAGCGTTTGCCCGGGTAATAATCCGCAAGAGAAAGCGGTGAAAAAAAGAAATAATGTCGATTTACGCATGAAAAGGGGGTGGACCGGCAGGTAAGCACAGCTAACTCAATGGAAGTATACACCCTAAAAAGAAAAAGGAGAGAGCCTGGGCTCTCCCCTTTGTTGTCAAGATTTGACGGGTAAGCGAAAAAGAAATCCCGTGGCTTAGTGACCGAGGATTTCAGGCTGGCCAGTGGTGCCGACCGGCGTGGAAGGCGAACCAGCGCGGGTCCCCAGCGGGATTACGTTGGCGACGTAGCCCTCGGAAAGACCGCGTCCCGGACCCATAAAGCCGTCGGTGATGAACGCGTATCCGTGAGCGTAGACGAAGTCGCAGACCGCCATCATGTAGCCCTGGAAGCCAGGCGCCACAGCGGAGACGGTGCTGTGCAGTTCGATGTAGCCCGGAGAGGCGGCTACCGAAGGAGCTGTCGTGGGCGCCAAGTCGCCATAGAAGTAGAGAGTGCAAGTTCCGGGGTTGGCGTTAGCAACCGTGTTCTCCGTACCTGTCGGATCGGTTGAAGTGGCGGCGATCGAGAAGCCGGTGTCAAACCCAGCCTGATTGGTCATGAAGGGGAACAGCAGGGTGGTCTGGCAAGCCTGCGGCGCGCTGGTGCCGAACAGCGGGGCATAGGCGGGAGAACTCGGGGAAATTAATCCGGCGAACTCCGGTATGACCGTTGTCGGCGTGCTGGGACCGGCAATCGGCGCTAGCGCCACTTGAGCGGACGGCAGCCCCGAACTAATCGCACCGGAAGCGAAGACCGGGATGAAATAGTTCTCCACCAGGCTGGCGTTGGAGGTTACGACGTTGTAGTAATAAGTTACAGCCGCACCGGTGCCCGTAACTTCCAGAAGGTTACCCGCAGCGCCGCCGGTATCTGAATAAACGAGACCGGAAGTAGGCGTTACCGCAACCGTGCTGCCGGGACCCGTGACGAGGACGGCCGTGCCCACGTTAGTAGCGGACCCGCTCGTGCTGGTGATGGTCACCGGAAGATAGACGGTGATACCCGAGGGGATCGTCAAACCGACCGCAAACTGCGTGCCCGACTGCGCCGGGAATGCGGGGTTACCCGAGAGGTTGGTACCGGACTCCGAGTCGAAGCTAGTGGAAATCGGACCCTGGGGCTTGAAGACGTCAGCATCGAGCGCGCTTTCCGTAACGTTGATCGACCCGTACACGGTGCTTGCCAAGGACAAGGACGTTGGAGACGTGCTGCAAGCGCTAGCTCCGCCCAAACTGTAGGGGGTGATTGATGCCGCCGCCGCGCCTGGCACCACATAACCGACCACAAACAACGGATTCAAAGGAACGTTGACGTTGTTGATGGTGATCACCGAATTCACCTGGCTGAAGATGCCGGCCGTCGGGCTCGTTGCGACCGTACTCGCATTCACCCGAACGCCGCCGATCCCGACCGTGAAACCGCTCGCCAGGTTCGTCGGTAACACTACGCCGTTAAAAACGACAGCCTGACCGACAACGGTCCCAGCGTATGTCGCCGGGTAACCATCGACACCGGTCGATGCAACGGTCAAGTAAGGCTCCGTCGGTTGACTGGTGATCGGCGCACTTACCGAGACGGTTATGTTCGCCGTTCCGCCTGCGACCACTCCGGGACAGTTGAAACTGATCAAACCAGTTAATTCAGTTACGCCTTCCGCCCGCAGTAGCGGGGGAACGCCGTTATTACCGATACACTCGGTAGTTTGCGCGCTAGCCGTACCAACGCCGACGGCGAGGGCCATGGCTGCGAGCAAGAGACTCTTGCGAAAATCTGCCATTTCTTTCTCCTTAAGTTTCTTTCGTAAGTTTCTTGAATCGGTCGAAGTTTCTTCTAACCCCAGCCTCAGCTACCACTACAAATGCCCTTGTACCGCCGAAAGAGAACCAACGGAAATGGTGTCTCCGGCTCCGGATAGCCGCAAGTGGCCGAATCCGGCGCTGTACAAAATTGTTGACGCGAAACGTTGGTTAGCGCGCTTGACTGCAAACTTCGGGACTGCCAAATTGTTCCACTCCGCCGCCTTGAAGCGAGTCGAGACGCGACCCAGTACTTTAGTTCGGACGCAGAGCGGCAAAATCATTGATACCGCATGGCTTGGAGCAGTGTCAAGGCCCATGTTGAAGCAAAGGGCGCGGGAAGAGACGAAAAACATGTCTGCAAATTTCGGGAAACACAGGGAATGGCCGGAATTCCACCTTAAAGGAGCAAAAGAGCGGTTCATCCGCGAAGCGGCCGGTAAAAAATGAAATTTTCTCAATGCGAACAAAGACGGCCTGGAAATCGGCGTAACGATACCGATAGATGCGATGTCCAATATAGCAGACACCTCGAAGTCAAAACCCATCGGCCCTCAAATAGCCCACGCTTGGGTATACTCGTAAAAAGGACGGTTCTGTTCGGCATGGTCCAGCGGCGACGCTCATTTCTCCTGATTCCCCTATTTATTTTGGCCGGCGCCGTCGTGGGTGGACGCTTCGGCTCGCACCTGATGACCGCTTCGGCGGCCTCGACGGAAGACGACGTGAAGTCGAGCGTTCACAACTTCACGAAGGTTTACGGCGTGGTGGAAGACAACTTTGCCGATCCCGTTTCCGCGGATCGCGGCATTTATAAGGGTGCGATTCCCGGCATGCTGCGGACGCTCGACCCGCACTCCAATTTCTTCGATGCCAAAGAACTGGCGCTGATGAAAGAAGAGCAGCGCGGGCATTACTTCGGCGTGGGGATGCAGGTGAGCCCGCGCAATGGGAAGACGGTCGTGATCCGGCCTTTCGTGGGATCGCCCGCTTATAAGGCAGGGATCCGGCCGGGCGACACGATCAGCATGGTTGACGGGAAAAACACCGACAACCTGACGACTACCGAAGTCGCGGACATGTTAAAAGGTCCGCGCGGTACGACGGTGCATATCGGCATCGTCCGCGAAGGTGCGCCGAAACCGCTGGAGTTTGACGTGGTCCGCGACGATATCAACCGGCCCAGCGTCGATCAGGCTTTCTTCGTGAAGCCGGGCTTTGGTTACCTTCACATCGAACTTTTCAACGAGACGACGGGGCATGAAGTGGAGCAGGCGCTGGAGAAGTTCGCGGCGACGGACAAGGCCGCCGGCGAACCGGAGCTCAAGGGGCTGATCCTCGACCTTCGCGATAATCCCGGCGGTTTGTTGAATGAGGCGGTTTCGGTGGCCGATAAGTTCCTGGCGAAGGGCGACGTGATTGTCTCGCACCACGGCCGTTCCTCGCCGGAGCGCGTGTACCGGGCGCAGAACGGCAATCATGGCAGCCTGTATCCGATCGTGGTGATCGTGAATCGGAACTCGGCCTCGGCTTCAGAGATCGTTTCGGGCGCGCTGCAGGATCACGACCGCGCCTGGATTCTGGGCGATAACACGTTCGGCAAGGGATTGGTGCAGACGGTGTATCCGCTGAGCGAAAACACCGGCCTGACGCTGACCACGGCGCGCTACTACACGCCGAGCGGGCGCCTGATCCAGCGCGATTACGCCAACACGTCGTTCCTCGATTACTACTACAAGACCAACACCGCGACGCGCAACGATAACGATGTCAAGATGACGGACGGCGGCCGGACGGTGTACGGCGGCGGCGGCATCGCGCCGGATGAGAAGATCACGCCGGAGAAGTTCGACTCGCTGCAGGCTTATCTCTATGCGCAGGGAATTTTGAATTTCACACGGCATTACTTCGCCGATCATTCGATCAAGCTGCCGGCCAACTGGCAGCCTGACGACCAGACGGTGGAGCAGCTTCACGACTGGATGCTGAAAGAGCCGAACGTGAAGTTCACCGAGGCCGAGTTCACGCGCGACCACGACTGGATCAAGCGCAATCTGGGAACGCAGATGATCCTTACGGCGCTCGGGGCGACCGAAGGCGACAAGTACCGCGTGGAGACGGACCCGATCGTTCTGAAGGCGCTGGATGCGATGCCGAAGGCGCAGGCGCTGCTCGATACGTCGAAGAAGATCATTGTGCAGCGGATGGCGCATTAGGTAGTTGACTCCCCAAATTTTCGTTCTCGACGCAGGCGGTCAGTATTGTCATCTGATCGCCCGGCGAGTGCGTGAACTGGGGGTGCATGCCGAAATCCGCCGGAGCGATGTTCCGGCGCACGAGATTCGCGGTGCGCGCGGCGTCATTATTTCGGGCGGCCCGGCCAGCGTTTACGACCCCGGCTCTCCGACCATCGATCCTGAGATTTTAGACGGCAGTGTCCCGGTGCTGGGCGTCTGCTACGGCCTGCAACTCATGACGCAGCTGCTCGGCGGCGATGTGCGGCCTGGGCAAAAAGGCGAGTACGGACTCGCGACGTTATCGCTGGAAGACGGCTGGGCGGCGAGCCGCCTGCTGGCCGGATTTTCCGACCGCAAGCAAATCTGGATGAGCCACAAGGACGTGGTCGCGGGCTTGCCTGCCGGCTTCTCGCGCATTGGGTCGACGGAGACTTGCGCGATGGCCGTGATTGAGAATCCTAGTCGGCATTTGTACGGGGTGCAGTTCCATCCGGAGGTCGTGCATACCGCGCAAGGGCGCGAGCTGCTGGCGAACTTCGTGTTCGACATCTGCGGGTGCGTGAAGGATTGGGATCCGGCGCATCAGCTGGAAGAGATCGAGACGCAGATTCGGAAGACCGCCGCGGGGCGGAAGGTGTTCTTCTTCGTCAGCGGCGGCGTGGATTCGACCGTGGCGTTTCAGCTGTGTGTGCGCGCGCTGGGCGCCGATCGCGTGCGCGGGATCTATGTCGACACGGGATTGATGCGCGCGGGCGAAACCGAGGGCGTGGCGGCGATGTTCGCCAAACTGGGCGACGATGTTCGGGTGGAGCACGCGGCCGGCGAGTTTCTGGGGGCGCTGGCGGGGGCGCGCGATCCGGAGCTGAAGCGGGCGATTATCGGCGAGGCGTTCGTCGCCGTGCAGGAGCGCATTATCGAAGAGCAGCATTTGTTGAACGCGCGGTGGGTATTGGGCCAGGGGACGATTTATCCGGACACGATCGAATCGGGCGGGACGGCTCAGGCTGCGGTGATCAAGACGCATCACAACCGCGTTGCGGGAATCCAGAAACTGATCGAGAGCGGCGGAATTGTGGAGCCGCTGCAGTCCTTCTATAAGGACGAGGTGCGGGCGATCGGGGTGCAGCTTGGATTGCCGCCGGAGTATCTGGAGCGGCATCCGTTTCCGGGTCCGGGACTGGCGATTCGATGCCTCTGTTCCGAGGTGGACGCGGAGCCGATCGCGCGTGGAGACGAGTGGCTGGTTCCGGTGCGATCGGTCGGGGTGCAGGGAGACTTTCGGACGTATGCGCCGGTGTTGGCGACCGAGGAGTATCCGTCGAAAGCGGTAGATGCGCGCGCGGCTGCAACGGAGTTGGTCAATCAGACGGCGGAGATCAACCGCGTGATTGCGCTGGTTAGTGCGATTGCGCCGGTGGGATCGATGCGGGTGTGGGCATCGTCGATTGTGCCCGCGAGGATTGAGCGATTGCGGGAAGCCGACCGAATTGTGCGGGAGATGTCCAGGGCTAGTGGGTTCGACAGGGAGATCTGGCAGTTTCCCGTGGTGCTGATTCCGTTTGGGACTGCGGAGCGGCGGGATTCGGTGGTGCTGCGGCCGGTAGACTCGGTCGACGGCATGACTGCGGAAGCCGTGCTGATGGATGACAATCTGCTGGGTGCGATGGCGGAGCGGCTGCGAGAGATTGACGGAGTCGCTGGGGTCTTTTACGATCTGACGCATAAGCCTCCGGGGACGATTGAGTGGGAGTAGCGGGCTAAGTTGGGAGCGCGGTCCGCTAAGCTGGCTAGGTGCGAGTAACCGATCGGATCCGACTCTTGCTTCTGCTGCCAGTTGGGTGCGGAATTCTGGCTGCGCAGACTCCCGAGGTTCCCAAAGAGCTTCGCGTGCCGGAGGGTCAGACCTTACTTTTGCGGCTGCATGGCGAGGGGAAGCAGATCTATTCCTGCCAGCGCGCGGCGGACGGCTATGGGTGGAAGCTAAAGGGTCCCGAGGCCAAGCTCATCGACAAAGACGGCAAGGTTGTGGGGCGCCACTATGCGGGTCCGACCTGGGAGTCGACCGATGGAAGCCGGGTGACGGGGAAATTGGCGGCTAGCGTCGCGTCTCCCGATGCGGGTTCGATTCCGTGGCTGCTGTTGGGCGCCGCATCGCATGAAGGCACTGGGGTGATGCAACGCGTGCTGAGTATTCAACGGCTCGAAACGAAGGGCGGCGCCGCGCCTTCGACCGGGTGCGCCGCGGGCAGTGGGAACACCGAGACTTCGGTTCCGTACGAGGCTAGTTATTACTTTTACGGCGACGCGCATGGAGCCGCAGACGCCAAGTAAGTCGATGAACGAGTTTCCGAATTTCGAGCTTACCGGGCAAGTGGCTCTTGTTACCGCGTCGGCACGCGGATTGGGGCGTGCGATCTCGCTGGCTCTCGCGCATGCCGGCGCCGATGTCGCTTTAGGTTTGCGGGACATCGGGGCGCATGGCGGATTACCCGCAGAGATTGAGGCGCTCGGCCGCCGGGCGCTGCCGCTGCAAATGGATGTTACGAAGCAGGACGAGATCTTCCGCGCCGTCGACAATACCGTGGCGCGGTTCGGCCGTCTCGACATCCTGGTTAACAATGCGGGCATCGCTCCGGGAAATCTCGCCGAGAACGTTCGGGAAGAAGACTTCGATTCTACTCTGGCGGTGAACCTGAAAGGGACATTCTTTACCAGCCAGGCGGCGGGTCGCGTGATGATCCGGCAGAAGCGGGGACGGATTATCAATATAGGTTCGCAAGCCGGCTTTGTCGCGCTGCCGACTGAGTCCATTTACTGCATGACTAAGGCGGCGATCGCGCACCTGACTAAGTGCCTGGCGGTAGAGTGGGGTAAGTACAACATAACGGTGAACGCCGTGGCGCCGACGTTTATAGAGAC
>NZ_CAJCHS010000315.1 GCF_903970205.1 Nevskia soli
TGCCGAACGCGCCGAAATCGCGATGAGATGCTAGCAGGATTTCGCGGCGCGCAATTCGCGTTCGATTTCTGCATCGATATCGGGGCGTACCGGGACATGCACCGCCATCGGCGCTGCGGTCAGTGGCGGCAGGCATACAGCGGCGCGCTGGGTTTCGAAACCCCGCAAGCTGTGGCGGAGGGTAAGGGCGCGAGTATTTATCGGAACGCGATGTCGGCCGCATTCGCCGCGCTCGAAACCTTGCCGCGGCCGGCCTGCGACTATCTGCTGCCCTTCGGAGCGCGTTCCCGTTTTCTGTTTAAGATGGATTTCGCCGAAGCCGAATATATCGCGCGCGTGCGGAGCGGCGTGAAGGGCCACTTCAGTTATCGCCAGGTTGCGTGGGAGATGAAGCGGCGCGTCGAAGAAATCGAGCCATCCCTGGGCCGATTGATGGAAGCGACACCGCCATCGGTCGAAGACCCATTAGTTCGTTAGAGAGGGGTCGCGAGGCCCTTATCAACGAGCTTGTTGCTCAAAACGAGCTTGTTGCTCAATGAGTTAGTGGCCGCGAACGTGCATCGCGCTTACCCGGAGGAACGATACCGGACCTATGCCAAAGAAGAGTACAGTGAAGCGCGCGGCTGCCGCTAAGAAAGCGGGCAAAGCGCCCTCAACCCAAGCCGGCGAATATGTTCGCGAGGAGATGGAGGAGTTGAAGAAAGGCAACCCTCGGGTTGCCAATCGCAAGCAGGCTATCGCCATTGGGCTCTCCGAGGCGCGCAAAGAAGGAGTGAAGGTTCCAAGCCCGCCGAAAAACTCCGCGTCCGGCAAGAAGGCATCAACCAAAAAAGCAAGAAAGAAGAGTTAGTTCGCCGGCGTCCCTTGCGTGCGGAACTCATGCCGTTGAATGAGCGCGGCGGCTTTGCCGTTTTCCGTGCGCACGATCCGCCCGACCGCGATCATCTTCAGCCGGCAACGCTCGTTCAGGAGCGCCGGCCAGGAAATCGATAGCTCGACCCGCTTTCCCACCGGCAGATCGAGCTGGGTCTCAAACAGAACGCCTTTGCTGCTGATATTGAACGTCTTGCTGGGCTGCTGGGGCAAATGACGCCGGGCATCCAGCAAGCGATAACGCAGCTCGCATTCGATATCGAACCGCTGGCGGCGGCGGCGTTCGGAGGGTTGAAGAGCGGGCGTCATATCTCTATGATTAGGCAACTCGCGCGTCCAGGCAATAGACCATGATGCCCGATTTCAAATCGTACCTGAGTACTGTTTTGTCGCGATTCTCGAACCAAGACACGGGAGCCCAGGCACTTCTGCGACAATTCAAGCCATGGCTCTTGCGGACCAGCGATGTATTCCTTGCACCGGAGGTATTCCCGCGCTCAAAGGAGAGGCCTTACGACCGCTGCGGGCGGAGACGCCGGATTGGACCGTCGTGGATGAGCACCATCTCGCGCGCACTTTCCCGTTCCCGGATTTCAAGACCGCGCTGGATTTCGTCAATCGCGTCGGCTCCGTGGCTGAGGAACAAGGTCACCATCCGGACATCCTGCTTGGCTGGGGAAAAGCGGTGATCACCATCTGGACCCACAAGGTCGATGGCTTGACCGAAAGCGATTTCGTCCTCGCTGCAAAGATCGACCGCCTCCGCAATTGACTTCCATAATGCGATAGCCGTAACAGAAGTTCGTACCCGACTGTCGTCGAACGCCGATTTTAGTGCTATTCCGGACACTCCAGCTGGGTTTCCTCGGTTTCGCAACACATCGCCTCACAAAATGTCTCTCTTCACTCAGACAAATCTTTGCACCAGCCTCGTTAGGTTGTTACAATTCCGATGCGAGCCAAACGCTTACCTTACGCTCGCTTCAGCACGAACATAGCCTTCCACGGGGAAGCAAAGAAGGTAGATTTGCTAGAAATAGCAGCGGTTCGTATTCTCGTCATTTTCATATTCGGCGTCTGCGGTTACGCCGTTCGGCCTTTCGGGGTGAACGGAATCGCGGCGATAGCGGCCGGCTGCGCCCTGGGCTCGCTCGTGGTGGCAATCGAGTGGCGCGTGATTCGCATGGGCGTCGAACGGGTAAGAGGTGCGGCCGTGGGACTCCTGGTAGGGGCCCTGATCGCGTTCGTATCCGGTGCAGCGTTGACGCTGCATCGCCCGGCATCCGGGGCCGTCGCCGAGTTCGCGCCTATGCTGCTGCTCCTGATCTTCGGTTATGTCGGGACCGCCGTAGGCGCGCGCAAAGGCGAACTTCTGAGCGTCGGCTCGCGTCCATCGAAAGCCCACGAAAGCGACAACGAGCTGCCTTTAAAAATCCTGGACACCAGCGTCATCATCGATGGGCGCATCGCCGACGTTGCGGAGACGGGTTTTCTCGATGGCGTCCTCCTGGTACCGCAGTTCGTCCTCCGTGAACTGCAGCTGGTGGCCGATTCTTCGGATTCAGCGAAGCGGAACCGGGGCCGCCGCGGGCTCGACATCCTGCAGAGAATTCAGAAGATGGCGCAGGTGAGTGTGCGCATCGTCGAAGACGATTTTCCGGCGGTTCGCGAAGTTGATCTGAAGCTGATTGAGTTGGCCAAAATGAACAACGGCAAGATCGTCACCAACGACTTCAATCTGAACAAGGTCGCGCAGCTCCGCGGGGTGGAAGTGCTCAACATCAATGAACTCGCGAATTCGCTGCGGCCCGTGGTGCTGCCGGGCGAAACCATGCGCGTGTTCATTCTGAAGGAAGGCAAGGAATACGGCCAGGGCGTGGCGTATCTGGATGACGGAACTATGGTCGTCGTCGATAATGCGCGGCGCATGATCTCGAAGACCATCGATGTTACGGTCACCAGCGTGCTTCAGACCACCGCCGGCAAGATGATCTTCGGCAAGCACGATGAACGCGTGCAGGTGGTGACCCCGGAACGCTCCGCCCGCCGCGAACAGGCCGCCGGCGCGGATGCCTGACCTGGCGTTCCGGTTGGCAACCGGCTGCGCGCGAAAATAAGCTCGTGAACAAAGTTTCCGTGATTCTTCCCGCAGCCGGCCTGGGTACCCGCATGGGCCGTTCGGCAACGTCCGCCGGCGGATTGTCGGGCGGCGTGTCAGGTAACAGCGCGGAAACCTTTGGGACCAGCCGGAAACAATTCATGCTGCTCGACGGCTCGCCGATTCTGGCGCACACCGTCCGCAAGTTCCTGCATTCCGATCGCGTCGGCGAGATCGTGGTGGCCGTGCGTGCGGACGATGTCGAATGGGTCGCCAAGCTTCTGAAAGACGTGCTGCGCAATGAAGAACGCAGCCTTCCCGTGCGCGCCTGCGCCGGGGGCGATTCCCGTCAGCAATCCGTTGAAAACGCGCTGGAATCGCTCGCCCCCGATACGGAACTGGTCGTGGTCCACGATGCCGTCCGGCCTTTTGTCGACGTGGAAACTATCGATCGCGCGATCGAGGAAGCCCGCGCGCATGGCGCCGCGATCGTCGCCCTGGTCCCCGTCGACACGGTGAAGCAGGTGACGGCGGCGCAGGCGACCGGCGCCAAAGTCCGCGGCACGCTCAATCGCGAGCGTCTGGTGCTGGCGCAAACGCCGCAGGTTTTTCAGTATGAAATCCTGAAGAAAGCATTCGCCAAGGCCCGCGAGGATGGTTTTATGGGGACGGATGAATCGAGCCTGGTCGAGCGTCTCGAAACCGTGGAGATCAGCGTGGTCCCGGGGAGCGAGCGCAACATCAAAATCACCCGCCCTGGAGACATGGAACTCGCCCGTTTGTTTCTCGATCAGGACCACCGCCGCATGGCTGGGAGGGAGGCCGGCAGGGAGCACGCATGACCAAATATCGCAGCGGACTCGGATGGGACAGCCATCGCCTCGTAGCCGGGAAACCACTGATCCTCGGCGGCGTGAAAATCCCGTCAGAGATGGGCCTCGAAGGGCATTCCGATGCCGATATCCTGTCGCACGCCATCACGGACGCGATTCTCGGCGCCGCCGGCCTGGGCGATATCGGGATGCATTTCCCGGATACCGATCCTGAGTGGAAAGACGCGGACAGCAGAAAGTTTCTAGCGCGCGCGGAAAAGCTGGCCTGCGACGCCGGGTTCATGGTGGTGAATGTGGATGCGACCGTGATTCTGGAAACGCCGAAGCTCAGCGGCCACCGCGATGCGATCCGTAAGAGCCTGGCGGAGTGCTTGAAGCTGGAGGTGAACAATTGCTCGGTCAAGTTCAAGACAGCCGAGAAGGTTGGGCCGGTGGGCGAGGGTAAGTCGGCCGAGGCGCAGGCTATTGTCTTGCTGACTTCTAAGTATTAAAGAAGAAACGGCTAAAGCTATCGGCCGCCGGCGAACCACACATGGCCATTCTGAGCCGCGATGGCTACGGAGCGGCGCGCATGAGAAGCATTCCGCTCGCGCGCGGTAAAAAGCATTCGTAGGTTCTTTTCCGGAGCACCGGCTCCATTGCATTCGCGGCTTCAGCAGGCAATGCCGGATTGAACAGCATGTGATTTGATGCGTCAAGGCTGCAACCCTTCGTTCGGCGCGTAAGCCAGACGAACTAATGCCCAAATAGCTTCTTCTTAATCTCGCCGAACTTACTCGAGAACGACTTAGATTTCGATGGCTCAGTCGCACCCGGCGCGGGGCTCGGAATCGACGGCGTACTCCCCGTCGCTATAGTTTCCGCCGGCTTACAAGCCTCAGCTCCGGCTCCTTTGATCTGCCGGTCGATCAGCGCGAAGTCGCGGCGCAATCGCGATCCATCGTCCTGCGCCAGACATACCGAAAAGGTAACTTGCCCGGTCGCCGACTTATTCACCAGAACCGGCAGGAATCCTTCTACTGAACGCGCAATGTAGGCCGTCTCGTAGCGATGACGCTTCGGGTTCCAGGTAAACACGCGGAAGCTATCGTAATCAAACGGATGCTCGCCGGCATGGATCGTTGTCCAGAGCCAGATATCTTTGTCCTGATCGCGATCCGTATCGTGAATCTTACCGAGCGAAAAGTAAGTCGTGATGCGGTGCCCCTCGGCGTATTGCGCCACTTCGTCCGGTATCGCCAGATAGATGCGATTGGTTAGGACCCAACCCGCCGTGCCCGATGACGTTCGCACCAGCGTCCAATCGTCGGTGGGCGCCGGTTCAGCCGGTTCAGCTTCGACCTTTTCAGGTTTCGGGAGTTTCGAAGGGGCTCGACTTTCGGAAAGCTCCTCCCAGTCATCCGGCGGCTTCGGTGCCGCGGGCGGCGGCGGCGGAGGCACGCGCTTCTTATCGGGGCGCTTCTTCTGCGATTCCGGCCGCGGCTGCGGTTTCACCAAGACGCGATGCTTCGGCTCGGCTCGCAGCGAGATCTGATGGGCGATCACATCGAACTTCACGCCCGGCTTGATCTGGATGAAGCTGGGCGAGAAGCGCTGCGGCTCGGTATGGACGTTCAGCGGGTCATAGCTGATCGCAACGCCCTGCCCCGGCATCCGGCGCGCGGTTTCCTCCAGCTTCGAAAGCGCCTGCATCTGATCGACGCTCATTAAATTGCGTTCGTCGGTCCAGCCCTGGAGGCCTTTGGCGGTCTTGAGTTTATAGAGGCGGCGACGCTGCGCGACAACCTCCAGCCGGTCGCCGTGATGCACTACGGCCACAACCTTCGACTTCGGATTGAAATCCTCATGCAGGCGAAGTTCGAGCGGACCGGCATAGACCAGGTTCGGCGGGGTCGTGTCACGATTGAGCCCGCACGCCGCAAGGATTATGGCGAGAAATATCACGGCCCCTAAGCCGAAACCAGCAGGCAGTCTGAATCGCGGAAACAAACAGGAGGCGAAGATGACTTTTAGTTTAGCGGGGACGCGGGCCCGCTTCCCCGCTTACGATCCGTGCAGCACGCGGCGAGGCGGCCCAATGGTCTGTTCCACCGCACTCACCAACTGCTCGGGTGTAAACGGCTTCTGGATCAACATGAATCCGCGCTCCACCACATACCGTCGCACGACCAGCGAGGCGTTGTAACCCGACATGAACACCACGCGGATATGCGGTTGCAGTTCGAGCAGCTGATCGGCCAGCATGGGCCCGCTCATCCCCGGCGCGACCACGTCCGCGAGCAGCATCGTGATCTCGTTGGCGTGTTTGCCGAACAGGCGCAGCGCGTGTTCGCCGGTATCGGCGGAAAACACGGTATATCCCGCGTTGCCGAGGATCGTCGTCACAAGCCTTCGAATCTCGGGCTCGTCATCAATGACCAGAATGGCGCCGCTCGACGCAACCGTAGGTTCCACGCGCCGATGATAGATGTCTCAGGCGCTCCTAATCAATAGAGGAACGCGAGAGATTGTGCGATTTCGTTACAACCTGATGCGCAAAGCGCTATCCTGTAGTACGTTCAGGCAGGAAACCTAGTACGTTCTGCATGGACAGCTGTTCGGTTTGCAGTTGGGAAGCTGGTGAAAATCCAGCACGGCCCCGCCACTGTAAGCGCGGAGGCTTCGATCGCAGGATGCCACTGTTCGTTCGTCACGAGCGGGAAGGCGGATCGGAGCCGTTGATGCGTAAGTCAGGAGACCGACCGGGCAGCGTACGGGCGCGTCTGCGCCGCAGCGGAGGGCTGCATGAAAATAGGACTGACAACGGCAGTAGTGTGCCTGTTCACGCCGGTATGGGCGTTGGCGGGCGTTCTTGAAGGCAGCGTCACCGATAGTTCCGGCGCTCCGGTTCGCGGCGCGCAGGTAGGGCTTTACAGCCGCGTCGGCTTAACGGCGGAAAGCGTGAGCGATGGGCACGGCGCCTTTCGCTTTGAAGCGGCGGCGGACGACGCTACAAAATTGGTCATCACCGCGCAGGGATTCGCTACCCGGTCCGTTCCATTACCGGCCGCGAGCCCGATGCGCGTCGCGCTTGATATCGCGCCCGTCTCCGATTCCGTCCGCGTGGTCGGCTCGCGGATCGATGCGCCGGCGGCCGAGCAACCCAGCAGCATCACCGTGATTACCGGCGAGGAGATTCGCGACCGCAACGACGCGATTGTCACGGACCTCTTGCGCACGGTTCCCGGCGTCGTGATGCTGCAGTCCGGTGTTTCCCAGGGCGGTCTCACCACCATGTCGATCCGCGGCGGGGATACCAATTACCAGCTGGTTGAAATCGACGGAATGCCGGTGAACAGTTTCGACTTCGGCGGTCTGTTCGATTTCTCGCAGATCCCAACCGAGTTGCTGGATCACATCGAGATTGTGCGTGGCGCGCAGTCCGCGCTATATGGATCGTACGCGAACTCCGGCGTCGTCAACTTCGTAACGCGCTCGGGCGCCGGCGAGCCGGCCTTCGACATCGTGGCCGAGGGCGGCAGCCACGACGAATATCGCGGCGGCATCTCCGGCTCCGGAATGTTGGCGGGATGGGGACTCGCCGGCTCGGTGCAGCGCGTCGGCGCCAATGGCGAAGTCGCCAATGACGACTTCCTGAATCAGGGGGTCATGCTGCATCTGAACCGCAACTGGGACCGGCAAAGCTTCTCGGCCAGCGGGTTTTTCAATAACAGCCAGGTTGGCGATCCCGGTCCTTACGGGTCCGATCCGCTGGGCCTCTACGGCGGTCTCGATCTGATCTCGCGCGACAAGGACAATAACTCCGAGTACAACTTCCACTATCAGGCGGATCTGACTCCGCGCCTTCGCGGCGAGCTCTTCGGTGGATTCTTTCTCGGCAACGATTTCTATGCGAGCCCATATGGAAACAGTTTCAACAAAGACATCCGAGGGCAGGCCGAAGCGCGCGTAACTGCCAGCGTGACGCCCTGGTGGACCACTGCCGCGGGCGTGGCCTGGGACCGCGAGGAGGTGAAGAACACCTACATCACGGACGAGACCTTACGCGCCTTTCCGCTGCGCCGCGATGAAGAGGGAATCTACTGGGAAAACCGGCTGCGTTTCCGGCGGCTTTATATCCAGGTGGGTGTTCGCGGCGAAATCTTCAATACGCCGTTCATCCCCTCCTGCATGGATGTCGCATGCGATGACATTTCCGGCGCGAACCGGCCCGATATCCCCGCGCATACCAATGCGAGCGTGAATCCCAAGATCGCGGCAAGTTACTCGTTCAGCAGCGGTACTCAGTTGCATGCTTCATTTGGAACAGGTATTCGTCCGCCGGGCGGGAGTGAACTCGCCTTCACCGATAACCCCGATCTGAAGCCCGAACGAACCCTAAGTGTCGACGCCGGGGTTTCGCAGAAGCTGTTTCACGATCATCTGGTATTGAACGGAACCTTCTTCGACAACTGGTATCGGGACCTGATCGTCGGTTTGGGCGGAGATCTGGCGGATCTGAGCGCTTACACCACGGCTAACCTGTCGAACGCTCGCGCGCGCGGGCTGGAAGCATCGGCGGAAGTTCGCCCGGCCCGCTGGATGCTGCTCACCGCCGCTTACATGTACCTGGATACGGCGGTTCTGGCACTGAACGACACGGATCTGCCGGAGACGTACTTCACGGTCGGCCAGCAGCTGCCGCGCCGTCCGCCGCAATCGGGATCGTTCCGCTTGAACCTGGCGCGAGGGCGTTTTTCGGGCGACCTCATCGGATTCGTTCGCGGCAGTGATCTCGACGTCGAACCCAACTACGGCGTGAGTGCAGGCTTCTTCAACAACCCCGGATATGCGAACCTCGAAGTGAATCTGAATATCCGCGTGGCGGCGGGACTAACGGCGTACGGCACGCTGCGCAATGCCCTCGACGAGCACTACGAGGAGATCTTCGGGTTCCCGTCGCCCCGGCTGAATTTTGTGGCGGGCTTGAAATGGAGTTTGCGTGGCAGAGATTTCTAGCGGTTTTGAAGACCCTCGTCTCGCCATCAACCGCGTCTACACCAGGCGCGGTGATGGCGGGTTCACCAGCCTGGTCGGCGGCCAGCGCGTCGGTAAGGACGACCTCCGCATCGAATGCTATGGCACCGTCGATGAATTGAATGCGTTCGTGGGCGTTACGCGGCAAACCTGTGAAGAGCAGGTTGCCGCGTTCCCGGCGCTTAACGAGCTTGCTCTGATTTTGAAGCGCGTCCAGCATGAGCTGTTCAATGCAGGGTCGATCCTGGCCACGCTTCCTGAGAATGTCCATCCGCGCCAGGCCCGGATCACTGCCGCCGAAGTGACGCAGCTCGAGATCGAAATGGATCGGATGCTGGAGGGGTTGCCTGAGCTTCGTTCGTTCGTGCTGCCGGGCGGTTCGCGTTTGAATGCCGAACTGCACGTCTGCCGTACGGTTTGCCGCCGTGCCGAGCGAACTTGCGTGGCGCTCGGTCGCGAAGTCGTGGTGGACGGCGATACACTGGTGTATCTGAACCGCCTTAGCGATGCTTTCTTCGTTTGGAGCCGCTGGGCCAGTAAGCAATGCGGCGCTCCGGAGACGCTGTGGCAGCCCAATCAGGCTGCGTCGGGAGCCGTTGCAGTGGAGGATATCGAAAATGGTTGAACATCCATCTAAAGTCCGACCGTACGCGTTGACACTGGCAATACTGAGCGCGCTGGCGCGGCTGTTGCCGCATCCGCCCAACTTCACTCCCGTAGGCGGGGCGAGTCTGTTCGCCGGCGCGCGCTTGAACGGCTGGCTCGCGTATCTGCTGCCCATCGCGGTCATGGCGGTCACCGACCCGCTACGCGGCGGTTACACCGGCGCAACGCCGTTCGTCTATGCCGCGCTGTTGATCAACGTTCTGATCGGCCGGTCGCTGCGCCGCACCAACAGCCCGATCC
>NZ_CAJCHS010000316.1 GCF_903970205.1 Nevskia soli
CGCGGCGGCGACGACGAGTATCGAGAGCGGCAGATAAGCAGTTCGCACAGTTCCAACAAAAATAGCAATGAACGATGCGAGCATAATAAATGTAAACATGCGCTCCGTGATATTTGCCGCGGCAATTTGGCTGGTCCCACAGTATTTTGCTTCCTCAGCGGCGGCGCAGACGCAAACGATCGACGTGGACGCCGCAGCACCGGCCCATCCATTTCCCCACTTCTGGGAACAGGTGTTCGGGTCGGGACGGGCGATACTCGCATTGCGCGAAGACTATCGAAACGATCTCCGCGCGGTTAAGAGCGTGACCGACTTCAGCTATGTCCGGTTTCACGCGATCTTTCATGACGAGGTAGGCGTCTATAACGAAGACGAACACGGAGAACCGGTCTATAACTTCGCCTACGTGGACGAAATCTATGACGGATTACTAAAGAACGGGGTGCGTCCGCTGGTCGAGATCGGCTTTATGCCCAAGAAGCTGTCCTTCAATCCCGACGCGCTTCATCCGTTCTGGTATAAGCAGAATGTTTCGCCTCCGAAAGATATGGATCGGTGGGATGCCCTCATTAGTCACTTCGGCAAGCATCTGGTTGAAAGGTATGGAATCGACGAAGTCGCTAAGTGGTACTTCGAAGTCTGGAATGAGCCGAACATCGACTTCTGGAATGGAATTCCACGGCAGGAGAGTTACTTCGAGCTCTATGATCATACGGCGCGCGCCCTCAAGGCGGTGAATACGAGACTGCGGGTCGGAGGGCCGGCCACCGCGGCCGCCGCGTGGGTCGGCGACTTCCTGAAATACACGGCCGATAATCACGTTCCGGTCGATTTTGTAACTTCTCACGGATATGCGGACGATACGCCGGAGAACTTGTTCGGCACGCATGAAGACATCCCGATGGACGACCGCGTTTGCCGGGCTATTGCGAAAGTTAGAAACGAAATTCATAGCTCCGCCTATCCGGCGTTGCCGCTTTTCTGGACGGAATGGAATGTCCAAGGGATGAAAGAGTCGCGCGACACCTCGTTTGTCGGTCCGGCTCTCGCCAACACTGTACGGCAATGTGACGGGCTTGTGGACGAGATGTCGTTCTGGACCTTCTCCGACGTTTTTGAGGAAGGCGGACCGATTCCTGTTCCGTTTGAAGGTCACTTCGGATTGCGAGCCAAAGGCGGTATCAACAAACCGAGTTATTACGACTTCGCCCTTCTACATAAGCTGGGCGATCAACGGGTGGCTAACTCGGCGTCGAATCTACTTGTAACTAAGAGGAGCGACGGAACTGTGGCCGTTGCGCTTTGGAACCTCGTTGATCCGGACAAGACCGGCGCCACGCAAACGATCAGACTGAATTTCTCGCATGTACATGCGAACGACCCCGTGACGCTAAGTTGGGTCGATAACGAGCACTCCAATACCCTTGCCGTTTACAAGTCGCTCGGCAGCCCTCAGTATCCAACGGAAGAGCAGGACGCAAAGATGAATGCGGCAACCCGGATTACTCCGGAGACGAAGCATCTTGACGGAACGCACTTAGACCTGACGCTTGAGCCGAACGCGCTGGTGCTGATCGAGATCCCCGGCAACCGCTAGTGTAACACCGCTTGCTTACGCGCGCGGCTCAGTAAAATAGCGGCTCCCTCGAAAATGACCCCAACATACAGCATCTTCGGTTACAGAGCCGCGACCGTGAGGGAGCCGGTTTTACCCCTGGTTGCTGCACTAGCGCACGTGCGCATCTTCCAAATACGTATACCCCTGCAGCCCTTCTTCATAGAACCGGAGTAACTGCCCGGATTCCTCATACCCCAGCCGTCCTTCACGCACCGCCATCTCCACATCACGCCGTAACCTCGAAACCAGATTCTCCGAGTTGAACTGAACATAGTTCAACACCTCGCGCACGGTGTCGCCCTTCACCACGTGATCGAGATGCGCGCCTCCATTCTGCCCTAAACGCACATGAACCGCGTTCGTATCTCCGAACAGGTTATGCATGTCGCCCAGAATCTCCTGATACGCGCCGATCAGAAATACTCCCAGGTAGTAGTCTTCGCCTTTATAAGTATGCAGCGGTAATGTGCGCTTCACGTCTCTGCGGTCAATGAATTGATCCATCTTCCCGTCCGAGTCACAAGTAATGTCGCCAAGAACCGCCGGGTGAGTAGGCTGCTCGCCTAACCGGTGAATCGGCATCACCGGGAAGAGTTGCTTGATGGCCCAGCTATCCGGCATACTCTGGAACAGCGAGAAATTGCAGAAGTAAGTATCGGAGAGCGCGGCTTCCAGACCTTCTAACTCTTCCGGAATGTAATCCATGTCGCGCACCAGCTTTTGTACCCGGCGGCAGATCGTCCAATAAAGATTCTCCGCGAAGGTCCGCTGCTGCAAGCTAAGATACCCGAGGCTAAACAGATTCAGCGCCTGATCCAGTGCCTGCTGCGCGTCGTGATAAGCCTCCAGCACGTTGCGGCTGGTAATCGATCGGAAGGTTTCCTGAAGATCGATCAGCGGCTGCTCGGGTTCCGGCTCAGCGGGGAGTTCCGGCACGACCTCTTCATCGCCCAGTCCCGAAACACCAAGAACATTGAAGACCAGCAAACTATGGTAAGCCGCGATCGCGCGTCCGCTTTCCGTAACTATCGTCGGATGCGCCACGCCCGCTTCATCGCACACATTCTGGATGTGATAAACGACATCGTTCGCGTATTCCTGCAGCGTATAGTTGACACTCGATTCGAAATCCGTCTGCGAACCGTCATAGTCGATCCCGAGTCCGCCGCCGACATCCAGGTACTTGAGCCCCGCGCCGGCCTTACTTAACTCCGCATAGAGTCGCGCCGCTTCGTTGACCGCGCCTTTGATCTGCCGGATGTTCGTGATCTGGCTGCCTAAGTGGAAGTGCAGCAGGTGCAGGCAATCGGCCATGCCCCATAGCTTCAACTCGTCGAGCGCGCGCAGCACTTCACTCGTACTTAAACCGAACTTCGAACGGTAGCCTCCCGAAGATTTCCAGCGCCCCGACCCGCGGCTGGCCAGCTTCACGCGCATCCCGATAGTCGGGCGAACGCCGACCTTCTCCGCGTACTTGGCGATCAGAGCGAGCTCGGTGTATTTCTCGACGACAGGAATGATCCGGCGACCCATCTTCTGCGCCAGCATTGCCATCTCGATGTACTCGTCATCTTTGAAGCCGTTGCAAACGATGGGCGTGTCGTTGTCGGCGAGAACCATTACCGCGAGTAGTTCGGGTTTCGAGCCGGCTTCGAGGCCAAATCCGAACGGGCGTCCGAACTCGAGAAACTCCTCGACTACCTGACGCTGCTGATTCACTTTGATCGGATAGACGCAGGTGTAACCGCCGGTATAGCGGTGCTCGGTCATCGCGGTCTGGAATGCGGCGTGGATTTCGCCCAGCCGGTGCTTCAGAATTTCCGCGAACCGAATCAAAATCGGCGGCGCAATTCCGCGCAGCACCAGTGTGTCGACTAATTGCTTCAAATCGACGAATTCATTCGGGTCCTTCTCGGGATGCACCCGCAGGTTCCCGTTCTCGCCAATCGAGAAATACCCTTTTCCCCAGCTCGCTACGTCGTAAAGCTCCGCGGCGGCGTGGGTCGTCCAGCGATCGGTCGGATCAAGGACAGTGGCGTTGCGTCCGTTCTTTTCCAATTCGTCCCTCGACTTCGGTTTCGTTCCCTAGCAGCCCGTGGTAGTAACCGCTCTGTAACGTACTAGAAATACTGAGCCGCGCGCGTCAGCAAGCGGCCTCCTTCGACTAATACCACGGGCTGCTAGGAAACCGGACGCAAGCAAAACCTGAAGGGTTCAGAAAATTGCGCGCGGAAACTCACTGCGCGGGCGGAGGAACTTTGCTCCAGATGCGGTCTTTGATCCAGTGCTCGTCCCACCACTCGATCGGATTGACTTCGACGCCGTCCACCTGCATCGAGAAATGCAGGTGATCGCCGCCGGCCAGACCTGTCTGCCCGCTTTTGCCGATCGGCTGTTCGCGCTTCACGCGGTCGCCCTTCTTCACCAGAAACTCGCTTAAGTGGCCATAGATCGTTTGCAAGCCGTAGCCATGGTCGATCACGATGCAGTTGCCGTAGATGCCGAGACGCGCGGCCCAGATGACGCGCCCGTCGTTCGCGGCGGGAATGGTCATGTGCTGCGTGCCGGCGATGTCGAAACCGAGGTGCGTCTGCTGATCGACCTGCTTGCCGTGATAGATGTAATTCCGGTGGTCGGCGAAGTTCGATTCGCGCGCGCCTAAGATCGCGAAAAACGGCCGGTTCCACAGCCATTTCGCTTCGGTCTGATCGCGCATTTGGGAAAGCTGCTCGTTGTTCTGCTTGCGCATTTCGCGGTTGATGTACAGGAAACGCTGCAGCGGATCGCCCTTGCCGTTCGGATCGATATCGTCCTCCACTTTGGTCATGAACGCGTCGGTGATTTCGATATCGCGGTTGCGAAACACCTTCGGGAAGGTCTTGTACCAGAAGCTTCCCTTGGCAACCGCGCCGGTCGGATTGGTCGCGTACACGAAAATCGGAGCGCTCGCCGGTTGGTCCCAGGGCAGCGCGAAAAGGCTGAAGCGCTCCTTCGGATTGGATGGCAGCGGGAAGCTGCGAAAACGGTAGGTCCCGGCCTGCACACCTGAGTCCGTCACGTAGCCCGTGGGAGTGAAGGTGACCAGTTCGGCGCCGGCTTGATTGATGTAGTGCTGCACTCCGTCCGCCACGACGTGCGGCGGTTCGGTCGCAACCATCACTTCGAACGACTTCGTATCCGCGTGGCCGACCAGATCGTTCGCCTGTGCGCTGATCGTGAGTTGCGCTTTGCCGTCATGCAGCGCGGGGTCGAGCTTGCGTCCCACGGAAAACGTGAAATCGGCCGGCGCTTCGCTCTTGAACAATCCCAGCCGGTGCGCCTTGCGCTGCACCACAACGGACGAGGCGCTCTTGCCGTCCTGATCGAGAGTAACGGTCACCTTCTTGACCCCGTGCGGACTGACGACACGGATCGCGACCGGAGTTTCATCGCCGATCGCGGCGGGCGGCGATGGCAC
>NZ_CAJCHS010000317.1 GCF_903970205.1 Nevskia soli
GATCGCGGAGAAGGGTTTCCATAGAAGCTCTCTCAGCTAGGACGTTGCTCCTCGGAAAATGTTCACAAATGAACGCGACAGTCGTCTCTAGAAAGTCGGGAAGGACCTGGCCGTTGACCTAGACAGCGTGACTCAACCTTGCGAAGGGATACGAACGATATTTAAGGAGCATCCCCACAAATGTCCCCACAGTGTCGAATATAGTGGTATTTTTGTGTGTTGATTTAGCCTGTAAGTCTATGAAAACATTGGCTCCTCAGGTAGGATTCGAACCTACAACCCTTCGGTTAACAGCCGAATGCTCTACCGTTGAGCTACTGAGGAGCAAGCTAGACGCCCTTAGTTTACAACATCGGGGTGCGCGGTCCAGTTTTCACACCCAACCGCCGTCCCGCGCCATCGAGCGGAACAACTCCAGCCCGCGCGACGCCGGTTCGTCGACTTCAAACGAAATGTTCCGTGTCAGATACGCGCAGGCGAGTTCCTTGGGCACGCCCCTCGGCGACGCTTCAGCGGCCACAATCGCGCCGATGCGCTCTCGTCCGAAGCGCCAGGACGCTTCTAGAACCGGCGCGGCTTTCGTCCAGTCGAATCCCGAACGCGCCGCCCACACCGCATAAACCATCGGCAGCCCCGTCAGTTCCGTCCAATCCAGACCGAGATCGGTCACGGTCGCGTCCTTGCGCAACGGATCGATTAGCAGCGCCGGATCGCCTATCACCAACGCGGCATCCGCCCGGTCCAGCATCGCGCCGACATCCGGGGGCATCGCGGTCACCACCGGGCAAACCCCGAAGCGCTTCGCCAGAATCACTTGTGCAAGCACGACCGAGGTCCGTGAACTCAGGTCGGCGGCGAGTGTTGCGATTTCGTCGACCGGAACGCGCGATACCAACAGGATGCTGCGAACGGCGCCTCGCGAAACGATGCCCAGCGGCGGAATCAACTCGATCGGCTGCCGCTCAAGTTCAATCGCCGGCACGAGCCCGATATCCACCTCGCCCGCGCGCAATCGCGCAGCGCAGATCGAAGGGATCTCGAATCGCAAGTCGAACGCGTCGCGCTGTGGGCCATGCAGCAGTCCCCATGTGAGCGGCGTGGTGTTCAGGTAACTGACCGCGCAGACCCTAGGTTTCAACTTTCAGTCTCAACTCTCAGTCTCAACTCTCAGTCTCAACCCCCAGTCTCACACAACTGTCCCACCTGCCGGACCAGGACCGATTTTCGTGCTATTGTCGAAAAGCTTACGTTTTTATGCGTTTTCATCCTTTATTTTATGCGACGCTCTCCGTCGCAATCACCTCATCGTTTGCCGTCGCGCAGATCACTTTAAACCCCTCGCCAACCCGTGCAATCGGTCAGGATTCGATTAACGTCACCGGAGTCACGCCGAACTTAGTTGAAGGGCGCGAGTTCGATTCCCCGCTTGGGATCGCACTTGATACGACGGTCAACCCTCCACATGTTTATGTTGCCGATACGGGCAACAACCGCGTCCTCGGGTGGGCCAACGCCGCATCCTTTACCAATGGCCAGGTAGCCGACATAGTAATGGGTCAGCCGGACCTAGTCACCACCTACCAGGCGGGTCCGACTCTAGGCCAACCGCCGCGTCAAACCGGGCTGAACACTCCCGTCGGACTCGCCGTGGATGCCGGGGGTAATCTCTACGTCGCCGATTGCGGGAACAACCGGATTCTTCGCTTCCCTCAACCCTTCGCCCAACCATCGGCTATCTATCCGAACCTGGTGCTTGGTCAGAACGACTTCACCACCAGCACGGTCAACTTGAACGGCATCGGTCCGGCAACACTCTATCTAAATAGCGGAACGCCATTTACCACTTACCTGACCTTCGATGGAAGCGGCAATCTATGGGTGGCCGATCCCGGCAACAATCGCGTGCTCCGTTTTCCCGCCAGTGTGCTCTCGAGCGGAACCAGCGGCGGATCTGCGGACGTCGTGATCGGCCAGCCGAACTTTACTTCCCGCCTCCTGACCGGTTATACCGATACCAGTCTGAACTTGATTGCCACTCCAACAGGCGTTGGCTTCGACTCTAGCGGAAATCTTTTCGTGTCGGAATCCGCTAATCAGTTCGGCCGAATTTTGGTCTTCCCTTCTCCGCAGTCGACGGGAGAATCCGCCTCCCAGATTGCGGGTGTTCCTTCCTCGCAGCCGGCCACTTCCGTGAGCGCGACCCTGATCGGACCTTTTAGCGGCGCGCTGGCAGTGATCAGTAACCAACCGGTTCTTGTAGACTCTTATTACAATCGCGTACTCTTCTTTCCTCCCGTTAGTCAGTGGACGGCGGGCTCGACAGGTACGGCCGCTGTCTCGGTTATCGGCCAGGCTAATCTAACTACCGGAACCGCTAACATGGGCCAGCCGCAGGCGTCCGCGACATCGCTGCAAAGCCCCTCAGCAATCGCTTACTCCGGAACAGAGTTATACATAGCGGACAGCGGCAACAACCGGATGATCGTGATGCCGCAGACCGGCTCGACGTTCGGCCCCGCGACACGCGTGCTTGGACAGGATGGGATGACTTTCAGCGCGGTCAATCTCATCGAAGGAAAGGAAGTCGACTTTACTTCCGCTGTCAACGGAAACTTTGTTGAGAACGCCGGAATGGTGATCGACATCAATAGCAATCCGCCGCATCTCTACATCGCCGACCCGTATAACAACAGGGTCCTCGGCTTCAACGATGTTCGCGCGGTCCAGCCGGGTTCGACTGCCGATATCGTCATCGGCCAACCTGACTTTCAGCACAATGAAATCAATTACCCTTCTAACAGCGCGAGCATGCCCAATCAGTCCGGTCTCTATGTGCCGGTCGATGTTACTGTCGACGTCAATGGCAACTTATATGTTGCGGATTCGGGAAACGCGCGCATCATGCGGTTTCCGGAGCCATTTGCCACGCCCGCAAACCTCCCGAACGCGGACATCGTCCTCGGTCAATCGAGCTTCACCATCAAAATCACCGACCCTTCGGCGGCCACGATGGCTTCTCCGTATGGACTTGCGTTTACCGGCGATAACGGCCTCCTCGCTTCCGATAATGTCCACAATCGCGTGCTTTTTTTCGGGGGCAGCGAGTCTGACTTCAAGACGGGGATGGCCGCGTCCGGGGTATTCGGACAACCCGATTTCACGACCATTTCCACCGGAAGCGCTTTGAACCAGCTCAACGCGCCGCATCACATTGCGGCCGATACCAGCGGCAACTTATATGTGGCGGATACTCTAAATTCGCGAATCAGCATTTTCACGGGTGTAACTACGGCCGGAACCGGAGCCCAGGCTGCGATCACCCTTCCGCAACTGAATGAACCGTTCGGTGTATCGGTAAATCCGTCCACCGGCGAGATCTGGGTCGCCAATACAGGCTCGGGGACCACGCTCCGGTTCCCTGACTTCAATAACCTCACGCTGCAGAATTATCAGTCGAACTTTTCCATCACGCAAGCCGCGTCGCCGCTGGCTATCACGCAGGATGCTTTTGGCGCATTGTATGTTGCGGATGCCTCCAATCGCATCGCCGTCTTCTATCCCGGCGTGGCCGGCGTGAACGCGGCTAACTATCTGGGCCCCTGCGTTCCCAATGCGACTTGTAACACGCAAACCGAGCGCGCTCTTTCTCCAGGCACAATTGTTTCTCTGTTCTCCACTAGCGGACAGTCGAACTACTTCGGCTCCGCCACTCAATCCGAGAGCAGTCTGCCATTGCCGCTTACTTTGGCCGGCACTCAGGTATTAGTCAACAATGTTGCCGCGCCGCTCTTCTATGTCGGCCCGACCCAGATCAACTTCTTTCTATCGAACTCGGCGCCGACTTCCGGAACGGTTACGGTGACTGTGCAAAGCGCTTCCACCGGTCAGGTTCTGGGCAGCAGCGAGTTACCCGTGGCCGCGGCTGCTCCCGGTCTGTTCACTCTGGATTCCAGCGGCAGCGGTCAAGTCGCGGCGATCAATCAGAACGGCACGGTGAACGGACCTTCGAATCCCGCTCCGTGGAACTCGGTGGTCTCGTTCTATGGAACCGGCGCCGGGATGATCCCGAACGCACCCCCGGACGGCATGGCTACCACTGGACCGCTGTCTACTTCCGTTGTTCCGCAGGTGATCATCGGCGCTCAGTATGTTCCCGCCGGCAACGTACAATACTCGGGTCTGGCGCCGTATCTGGTGGGCGTCTGGCAAGTGAACGTGCTGATTCCGAGCAGCGTCGCCCCAACCACCAGCAGCGCGCCGACGCCCGTGATCCTGCTGTTGAACGGAACCCCCAGCGGCGGCCCGGTATTCGGCCGCGCCACCACGATGTGGGTAACGTCTACGCAGTAAACATACGCAGGACCGGTTCGACCCGGCGCGCAACATAGCGGGGCTCGATTTCGCCGGTTGTTATCCTGAAACTTACATCGAAAATGAAACAGCGTGTACGCTCCACGACGGTCCTGGTTGTCCGTCGCGAGGGCAAGGTAGTTATGGCTGCCGATGGGCAAGTCACTCTCGGCAGTGAAGTTCTAAAATCCTCAGCCAAAAAGTTGCGCCGCCTGTATAACGAACGTGTGATCGCCGGCTTTGCCGGTTCCACGGCCGACGCGTTCTCTCTTTTCTCCCGCTTCGAAGCCAAGCTCGAGCAGTTCAACGGTAATCTGCCCCGCTCGGTCGTCGAACTCGCCAAAGACTGGCGCACGGATAAAGTGCTCCGGCACCTGGAAGCGCTCCTGCTCGTCGCCGACGCGAAAGACATCTTCATCGTCAGCGGTAACGGCGATGTCATCGAACCCGACGATGGCGTGGCGTCGATCGGCTCCGGCGGCACTTTTGCGCTTTCCGCCGCGACCGCGCTCCTGCAAAGCACCAAGCTGAACGCTCGCCAGATCGCCGAGCAGGCCATGCAGATCGCCGCCAAAATCTGCATTTACACCAACGACAAGATCATCTACGAGGAGATCTCGCCGGATCAACCGGCCGCTGCTCCCGTGAAAGGAGCCAAATAAGTGGTAATCTACCTGCCGAGCCAGTCCGTGGATGCCACTCCCGCACTCGACGAACTCACGCCGCGCGAAATCGTCCGCGAGCTCGATAAGTATGTCATCGGCCAGCCCGACGCTAAACGCGCCGTAGCCATCGCCCTGCGCAACCGCATCCGCCGCCAGAAACTTCCGCCCGAAATGGCCGATGAGGTGATGCCCAAGAACATCCTCATGATCGGTCCCACCGGGGTGGGTAAAACCGAGATCGCGCGCCGACTGGCCAAGCTTTCCAGTTCGCCTTTCATGAAGGTGGAAGCCAGTAAGTTCACCGAAGTTGGATATGTCGGGCGCGATGTTGAATCAATGATCCGCGACTTAGTCGATACTTCCATCGACATGGTGCGCGATGAGCGCCTCGACGACGTCGCCGAGCAAGCTGAAAAAGCCGCCGAAGACCGCTTGCTCGATATCCTGATGCCCCCGACGCCTGAGGGCGCTGAGCAGCCCAACGAGCGCACGCGCGAGAAACTCCGCGAGCGCCTCCACGACGGCCGCCTCGATGAGCGAATGGTCGAGCTCGACGTCAAAGAGCGCGGTCCGCAGCTTGAAATTGCGGCCAGCGGCAACCTGGAAGATATGGGCATCAATTTCAAGGAGATGTTGCCCGCACTCTTCGGCCAGCGCACCCGCAAGCGGACCATGCGCGTAGCCGATGCGCTTGAATACCTGACTCAAGAAGAAGAGTCGAAGCTAATCGACATGGAGCAAGTCACGCGCGAAGCTATTGAGCGCGTCGAAAACGGCGGCATCATTTTCCTCGACGAGATCGATAAAATTGCCGGCCGCGAATCCGGTCACGGACCCGATGTGAGCCGCGAAGGCGTGCAGCGCGACATCCTTCCGATCGTCGAAGGCACCACCGTCAACACGCGCCACGGTTTCGTGCGCACCGACCACATTCTGTTCATTGCCGCCGGCGCGTTTCATGTCTCGAAGCCGAGCGATCTCATCCCTGAACTACAGGGCCGCTTCCCCATCCGCGTCGAACTCAAGTCACTTACCACCGAAGACTTCATTCGCATCCTTAAAGAGCCGCAAAACGCGCTCTCGAAGCAGTATGTCGCGTTAATGGAAACCGAAGGTATCAAACTCATCCTGGGTGACGATGCCCTGGAGGAGGTCGCTAAGTTCGCCGCGCAAGTCAACGAATCGAGCGAGAACATCGGCGCTCGCCGCCTGCACACCATCATGGAGAAATTGCTTGAAGAAATCTCCTTCGATGCTCCGGATTTGAAGAAGAAAACCATCAAGATCGACGCCCCGTACGTCCGCAAGCAGTTGGAAGCGATCGTCAAGGACCAGGACCTCAGCCGGTATATTCTGTGAAGTTCGGCGGATCGGTCGTCATCGCATTCCTGTTCTGTGCAGCATGCGGGTCGATTGGTCCGCCGCTTCCGCCCACCCTGAACATACCTTCGCGCGTCACCGACTTATCGATGATCCAGCGCGGCTCGTTCATCTATATCCGCTTCACCCTGACCACGCTCACCACGGAAGGGTTGCTACTGACGCACTTACCGGAAGCGGATCTTCGCATCGGTGTCACCGGCCAGAAGTTCGACATGGCGAAATGGCTGGAGACGGCCCAGCGTCTTCCCGACCAAGGTAAGGACACGCTCTACAAGGTTCCCGCGGCCCCTTATGTCGGTAAGGATGTAGTCGCGGCCGTGCGTCTCGAGAACGATCGCGGCCGCTACGGCGGCTGGTCAAACTTCGTACCTTTATTGGTAACCGCCGGAGTACCCGCACCCGAGAATCTGAGAGCCGAAGCGACCGCGAACGGAGTACTGTTGACCTGGACTAACTCCAATGCCCCGCTCTTTCGCATCTACCGGGATGGCGCCCCTCTAGGCGATACCAAACAGAGTCCCTATCTCGACACGACTGCCGAATTCGGTAAGAATTATAAGTACGTGATTCAAGCTTTCGGCCCCAGCGACCACCCCAGCGAAAGCGAACTATCGAATGAGTTCACTATCACCCCCAAAGACACGTTCCCGCCGGCCATTCCCACAGGCCTAAAGACGATCATTGGTACAAAGAGCGTCGAACTATCGTGGGCACGCAACCAGGAACCGGACTTGGCCGGGTACAGCGTCTTCCGCGCGGAAGGCGACGGCCCTTTCCACTTAGTAGCAGAAAAGATCACGGCGCCGAGTTACAGCGATCGGGACGTAAAACCCGGCGCGCGTTACCGCTACCGGGTTATATCGATCGACCAATCCGGCAATCCAAGCGCTCCGTCACAAGTAGTCGAAGCGACACTGCCGTAAATCGCAGTTAGTGATTCTCTTTCTCCGTATAATCCGGCGGAACCTGAAACAAAGCCGGATCCGGCGGTGTCTGCGAAATCTCCGTCAGCTCGTAAGTCGTGACGCCAAACCGGGGGTCGGAATTCGAACTCTTCAGCAAAACCTTCAAATCATCCGAGTACCAACGCTCGCTCACTACATGCAGATCCCGATCGTTTCCAATCTTCCCGGCGGGAATGGTGACGGTGATGCGAGCGCCCTTTGCCATCACCCCATTGACAGACTGCGGTGTTAGCTCCTCAGTAACCGCTCCGCTACCCTGCTTGTATCTGCTGTTCCCGGTGCTGGTCCTGGTGGAGTCGCGGTTAACCGCGGCCGCGATTGTCACCACGCTGTTCGCCGGTATCGGGACCTTGGTGTAGGTCTTTTCGTGGTCCGCCAAGTGATAGGTGAACCCTCCGACTGGATCGAAGATGATCGCCCCTGCTGATGTCTCGGTTCGCATGCGTCCTGAGCTATCACGGTAGAAATGCTCGGTTTCGGAATTGCTAATATGAGATCCATCCGACAACACCTGCTCCGAACGCCGCACCTCCGTAGCCGAAAGCGGCTTACCCACAATCGGTCCGGACTGTCCATCGATCGGCATAGTAATCGGATGGGCACTTGGCTCCGGCACGTGAAGCCATCCATTCTGCTGGAAGGAATTTCCGGCTGAGGGCGTCTGCCCCACCAATGGAATCGCCGCCGCGATACTAACCAAAAGCATCTTTGTCATAATTGTTCTCCTTAGTTGGTTATAAGAACGTCACTGGACAAAACCCGGAAAGCATGGGCACGCCCATCCTGCCCGAAAAGAACATCCGCTTCCACCGCCGCGCCGGTATCCGGAGCACGCACATCGAATCCAGCCGCGATCAGCGCAGCCACAGGCACCTCCATTCGAACGATCCGCGTGCGTTCGTACGGCGCCAGCGGCGCGGTATAAGGTATTTCCAAGAAGGGCGCACTGGCAATACGCGGCGGCGGAGCTGGGCGGTAAAGCAGAACGGCGGCGATGACCAGCAACGCGGCAAGCGCCGGGATCCATAAGTGGAGCCTGAAACCGCGAGGCCGCGAAGCACGGTCAAATTCAGCCAGTAAGCTGGCCTCTAAGTCCGGCGGCTCCGGTACATCCCGCGCTAGACTACTAAGTGCCCGCCGAAGTTCTTTCAAGATACTTTCTCCTTCGCCTGAAACTTACGCGCCAACAACTCCCGCCCGCGATGCAGACGCGATCGAATGGTCCCGATCGCACATCCCAGAACCACCGCCGCCTCTTCGTAACTCCGGCCCTCCAAATCGCAAAGCACGATCGCCTCGCGATATCGCACAGGCAACCTACCAATCGCCTTCCGCAGCGACGCAGCATCGATGCCGCCGGCCAGATCGGGTCCAACCGCCGCTACCGGGACGGCGTCGTCGAACGGAAGCCATCGCCGCGCGTTCCGCGTCCGGCGCTGCACAAACTTTCGAGCGACGCCTACCAGAAACGAGGCAAGCGCGCCGCGCCCAGGGTCGAAAGCCGCGGGATGATGGATCAACCACAGGAACACATCCTGCGTAACCTCTCCGGCGGCAATGGTGTCAGCAGTCATATGAAATGCAAATCGAAAGACCGCAGCCTGGTGCTCACGATAAATGGCAGCAAACGCCTCACGATCCCCAGCCTTGAATCGATCAATAAGCGTCCGGTCATCGATCACGCGAACCTGTATTGCCGCCGACATCCCGGATAGTTCCAAATCTTTGGCGTTGATCCGGCCCAAACTCCACCCCCGCACCCGCTATAATCAATCTTTCTGAAAGGTCACCACCTCCTGAATGAAGTTTTTCCTCGACACCGCGAATCTGGACGAAATCAAAAGGGCCTCCACCTGGGGCATCGTCGACGGTGTAACCACCAACCCGTCGCTAATCGCCAAAGAAGGCAATCCGATTGACGAACAGATCCGCCGCATCTGCGACCTCGTCGACGGCGACATCAGCGCCGAAGTGGTCGCTGCCACTCACCGGGAAATGGTCAAAGAAGGCCGCAGGCTAGCCGCCATACATAAGAATGTGGTGGTCAAGTGCCCGCTAACCCGCGAAGGCATCATCGCCACTAACGAGCTCTTCAACGAGGGCCATCGCGTCAACGTAACCCTCTGCTTCTCTTCCGCCCAGGCTCTGATCGCCGCCAAAGCGGGCGCCTATATTATCAGCCCCTTCGTCGGCCGGCTCGACGATATGGGTCAAGATGGCATGGAACTGATCCGCCAGATCGTCACGATATATCAGAACTACGGCTACGCGACCCGGGTTTTGGCCGCGTCCCTGCGCTCTACCAATCACGTCATCGAGTGTGCCCTGGCGGGCGCCCATATCGCAACAGTTCCCTTCAAAGTACTCGACGGACTCTTCAATCACGTACTAACCGATCGAGGACTGGAACAGTTCCTCGCCGACTATAACAAAGTATTCGCGGAAACCCCGGTCGGAGTATAAGAGTTGATGAGCACGCCCGCTACGGCTGGGATTGCGGCTGTCGGCGTCGCTGCGGTCCTGGGGATCGCGCTAATCTTCCGAATCCGGCGCCGCAAGAAACCTACAGCTGAAGAACTGGAAGCGCGTCGCCGCGCGTGGCTTTCTCAAATCGGCAAACTCGGGGGTGGTGAAATCGTCGAAATCCAGGAAACCGCGATTCTCTACTTATATGAGGTCCGCGGCATGACTTACACGGCGTCCCAGGATATAACTGCTCTCCGCGAGCAGCTCGCGCCCGGTTTCGAATCGGCGATAGGCGGTGTCGGCGTGAGGTACGACCCAAATAACCCGGCCAACTCGATCATCCTAAGTGAATCCTGGACCGGCCTGCCCAACCGCGATCGCACGCGTTTAGTTTGAACCTCGTGGACCTGCAAGCGAAAAGCTCCGGGCACAACCAACCGCTCGGCATCGCACTGATTACTCTCGCCTTCCTCTGCGCTGCGGTGATGAGTACTTTCAGCAAAGCGGCGGTAGGAGTGCCGCCTCTACAGATTCTGTTTCTCCAATATGCGATTAGCTTCCTGGTTTTCGTACCTTCAGCCGCCCGCCTCGGACGCCGCCGTCTTGCGACAGAACAGATCGGTCTGCAGGTGTTCCGCAGCGTGGCCGGGTCGGTTTGCCAGCTACTATTCTTCGTTGCTGTACGCTCAATCCCGCTACTCGATTCCGTCCTGCTCACCAATGCCGCGCCGCTGTTTATCCCGCTGGTCGTCTACGTCTGGTTTCGCAAGACCGTAAAACGCGCGGTCTGGGTCAGTCTGCTGATCGGATTAGTGGGAATCGTACTGATTATCAAACCAGGCCCGCGAATGTTTCAAAATCCAGCCTCCCTAATCGCCCTCGCGTCAGGGATGTTTTCGGCGATTGCGCTCGTTGCGACGAACAAGCTAGCCGAGACGGAGCCGCCGGTTCGAATCCTCTTCTATAACTTCGGAATTTCCACGCTGCTACTGATTCCCTTGGCCGTATGGGCCTGGAAACCACTTACCGGCAGACAATGGTTACTACTGTTTGCCGTGGGCGCTTTCTATGCCGCAACGCAGTATCTGATCATTCTCGCCTACCGCTTCGCCGGCGCCGCGGAGCTATCGCCCTTTAACTATACAGTGGTTGTGTTCTCCGGGCTTCTAGGCTGGCTTGTCTTCGGCACGGTGCCGGGCTTACTAGCCATCGTGGGTACTGTATTGATCTGTGCGGGAGGAATCCTAAGTATTGAAGCCGGCCACGAGGAAGGCCGCGGAAATGTTGCTGGATATGGTCACTGGCGCCTCCGCTGGAAGGCCCGGTAGACGAAAGGCATAGAACACCGGGGGCCCCAGCCACGAGACCCCCGGGCGGAGTTGTTAGATCAATCGGATTGCCGCGTCGGCTTCAATCGCCATCGTCTGCAGCTCGTCAAGGAACTGCTGGCTCTGTCCGGTGAAGAGCCCATCCGCAGTGAAGCTATTGACCGCAGCCGTCGCGCCTGAAAATTGCTGGACGGTCGGACGGATCACCGCAACATGCGGAAGGTTGGGACTGATGAATTCGCACGGTACGGGGAAGATCAGGCTGGGTTGAACCAGCGGATTCAGCGGTTTGAAGAAGTTACGGAAGGTAAGGCCGGAAACCACGTCGGTAAACGGCGCCACTGGAGCTTGCACGCCGTTACCCGCGAAGTCGACCCACTCCAGGAAGTGAGCGATCTCATCTCCACCGATGCCCAGAGTAATCTGAAGCACCTCGGGATCCGTCACTTTCTGACTCATCGTCGCGTAGAGGCTTGAGCCGCCCTGCTCGATGTATGCGAAGTGAAATGCCGCTACGTTGGCGATCGCCTGAATGTGATCGTTGCCGGGGAAATTTGGGTTCGACGCGCCCAGATAGTCAGCGTCGCTCCTGGGAATCGCGGTTACTCCGTTAAGCGTGATGGCTTGAGGATAAGTCGCGCCGAAATTAGGGTTGGTCGCGCTGCGGTACCGGATGAACCAGCTCGTGTCGACGTTGAGATTCATCAGGTTGGTCAGCCGTAACTTACCTGTCGATCCCATGGCGGTGCTTCCCGGCAGCGTCTTATAAGCGGAGAAGTCGACCGGGGGCGCCCCTTTGGATATCAGGTACGCATTCAGGAAGTTAGCGTGGCTAACCTCATCCAGCGTGTTGCTGCTGATATATTGCGGTCCGTCCCCGTCAAGGTTCGACAACGCGACCTGGTAGGGGTTCAATGGTTGATTGGGGTCTACTTCGATAGGAAGGTTGTTGCCGATCCCGCCGAGCTCCGCATACTGTACCCACAGATCCGATTCGATGATCTCGGCCGCGGCGAGAAACCGCAATATCGCGACGTCGCCGGCGGGAAGAGTGGAGCTCGGTTGCTGTGCAAAAATAGGTTTGCCGATGCCGAGTACACCCGCTCCAGCGGCCGCAGCTCCCAGTCCTTTCTTCAAGAAAGAGCGCCGGTTTGCCGCGCTCGATATTTTATTTGGTTCGTTCGTCATCTAATCTCCTGACTACCTTTCATCGCGAGATTAGCAGCGCGGGATG